>ONQH01000017.1 GCA_900319885.1 Candidatus Avelusimicrobium ruminicola | reverse complement strand
CGACGCCGAAGCGGTCCATGTTCTTTCCGTCCCGTTCCATACAGTAGGCAAAGAACACTATCATTGCAAGCTTCGCTACCTCTGAAGGTTGAAGGTTGATAGGACCGATATCGATCCAGCGGCGGGCACCCATGCTACCGCCCTCATCGTTACCGATGAAAAGAAAGGAGGCCGCTAATTTATGGGACATAAGATTCATCCCCGGTCTATTCGTTTAGGATACATCCAAGATTGGCGCTCCCGCTGGTTTGCGCCGAAAAATATGCCGGCGCTCATTTTAGAAGATGCCCAAATCCGCAAACACATTGACGGCAAATTCGAAATGGCAGCCATCAGCTACGTCGGTATTGAAAGAGCTGGTGCCTTCTTGCGCGTAAACATTCACACCGCCCGCCCGGGTGTGGTGATTGGCAAAAAAGGGGCTGATATTGAAGCCCTTCGCAAAGAATTAGAAGCCATGACCGGTAGCAAAACGTTTGTAAACGTAATTGAAATTAAGAACCCGGAAACGGATGCCCAATTAGTAGCGCAAAATATCGCTCAACAATTGGAAAAACGTGCCCACTACGGCGCCGCTATGAAGAAAGCCATTGAAAAGGCTCTCTCCGGCAAAGCCTTGGGTATTAAAATTATGGTATCTGGCCGTTTAGGTGGCGCGGAAATTGCCCGCACCGAATGGAAACGTGAAGGCCGCGTGCCGCTGCACACGTTGTGTGCCGACATTGACTACGGTTTCACCGAAGCCAACACCATCAGCGGTAAAATTGGGGTAAAAGTGTGGATTTTCAAACGCACGCACTTTGCCAAATCTCCCAAAGAGATTATGAACGAACTCAAAAAGCACCGCGATATGGAATCTGGCGCAACCGAAGGAGCCGCAGAAACGGCTGCCACGGAGGCCAAATAGAGGTAACGAACTATGTTGATGCCGAAAAGAGTAAAATATCGTAAACCTTTTAGCGCTCCGCGCATTAAAGGCAACGCCAAACGCGGAACCGAAGTGGTCTTTGGGGAATATGGCTTGAAAGCTTTGGAACCCAAATGGATCACCGCGCGCCAAATTGAAGCGGCCCGTATTACCTTGTCTCGTTTCATCAAGAAAAAAGGTAAATTGTGGATCCGCATTTTCCCGGATAAAGCTATTACCAAGCACCCCGCCGAAACCCGTATGGGTAAAGGAAAAGGTGCGCCCGAATACTGGGCTGCCGTGGTAAAACCGGGCCGGATTTTGTTTGAACTCGAAGGTGCCAGCGAAGAAGACACGAAACGTGCCATGCGCTTAGCCTCCGACAAACTGCCGATTAAAACCAAATTGGTAACCAGAAGGTAAGGTATGAAAACCAACGAAAAAGCAGATTTGAAGAAAAAATCTTTAGCCGAACTCAACGAAGCACTCGGCAAAGCTCAAGAAAAGAAATTCAACCTTCTTTTCAAACACAGCACCACTCCCTTGGCTAACCCCATGGAATTGCGCGCTGTAAGACGCGAAATCGCCCTTCTGCAAACGTTAATCAATAAAGAAACCCGCGCTCAACGCAAAGTGCTCACCGGCGTAATCGTATCCGACAAAATGGATAAAACCCGCACGGTAAAAGTGGAACGCTTAGTACACGACGCACGCTATGGCAAAACCTTAAAACGTGCTACCAAGTTCCACGCACATGACGAAGCGAACGAAAGCAAACTGGGCGACAAAGTGGAAATTATGAGCACCCGCCCCGTTTCTAAAACGACCAAATGGCGTGTTTCCAAAATTGTGGAAAAAGCCAGAGCATAGTTAGGAGTTACTTAACGTATGATTCAATTAAGAAGCATCCTCAATGTGGCCGACAATTCCGGCGCCCGTAAAGTACAATGCTTTAAGGTGCGCGGTGGCCACCACCGGGATATTGCAACCCTCGGAGATGTAATTATGTGCTCCGTCCGGGATGCAATCCCTACTTCCGCCATTAAAAAAGGCGACGTGGTACGTGCGGTTGTAGTGCGCGTAGCCCGTGAAAAAAGACGCAAAGACGGTTCCTACATTCGCTTTGATGACAACGCTGTTTGCATCATTAACGACAATGGCGAACCCAAAGGCACCCGTGTATTCGGTCCTATTGCCCGCGAACTCAGAGAAAAGAATTTCCTCAAAATCATTTCTCTCGCGCCGGAGGTAGTATAGGTATGAACGTGAAAACGAAAGATACCGTGCTCATTTTAGCCGGTAAAGACAAAGGCAAAAAAGGCGAAGTGAAATCTGTCAACCCGACCAAAAATACCGTTGTAGTGGCCGGTGTAAATATGGTTTCCAAACACCAAAAGCCTTCTCAAAATAAGCAAGGCGGCATTGTGCAGGTAGAAGCCCCGATCCACGCTTCCAACGTGGCGGTCGTCTGCCAAAAATGCAAAAAAGCCATGACGCCCAAAGTGCAAATTACGGCCGACGGTAAAAAAACGCGCGTCTGCCGCAAATGCAACGAAGCAATTATCTAAGTAGGTACTGAAAAATGACTGCTAAGAAAGAAACTAAAGTAACTAAGGCCCCGGAAGGATACGTTCCTTCTTTACAGGCCCTGTACAAAGAAAAAGTGCTTCCGGCCTTGCTCAAAGAAATGGGAGTAAAAAGCCCCATGGCCGCGCCGAAACTCACCAAGATTGTGATTAACATCGGCGTAAAAGAAGCCCGCGAAGATATTAAAGCGATGGAAATCGCCAAGAACGATTTAACCGCCATCGCCGGACAAGCCGCCCAGGTACGCCGGGCCAAAAAGTCCATTTCTAACTTCAAATTACGTGAAGGTATGCCCATTGGGGTACGCGTAACGTTACGCGGCGCCCGCATGTATGAATTTATGGAACGCTTTATTTCCATCGCATGCCCCCGCATCCGCGACTTCCAAGGCTTCAACCCGAGTTTTGACGGGAGAGGCAACTTGAACTTGGGGATTAAAGAACACTATATTTTCCCGGAAATTGATGTGGAAAAATCTCCCAAAGCCTATGGTATGAACATCACGTTCGTAACCACAGCCGACAACGATAAGAACGGCCGCTTGCTCATGGATTACATGGGTATGCCGTTCCGCAAATCGGGTAAATAAGGAGCAAAGAACTTATGGCTACGAAAGCATGGGTTGCAAAAATGGCGAAAGACCAAAAGTTTGCTGTGCGCTACCACAACAGATGCCAAATCTGTGGTCGTGCCCGCGGTTACTATCGCGACTTCGGTCTATGCCGTATCTGCCTGAGAAAGATGGCTCACCAGGGCTTAATTCCTGGTCTTAAAAAATCCAGTTGGTAATTTACAGGAGGAGCTGCCTAACCGGGCCAACTCTATAGAATAATAGAAAGTAGTTACGGAGGGCAACTTAGAATATGGATCCAATCGCAGATTTCTTAACCAGAATAAGAAACGCAAATATGAAGAAAAAAGAAAAAGTGGATATCCCTTTTTCTAAAATCAAAACTGAAATTGCGCGCATCCTCAAAGAAGAAGGATATATCGCCAATTTCAAAGCCGTCCATAACGAAACCAAGGGCGGTGTGGTTAGAGTATTTTTGAAATACACGCCCGAAAACGAATGCGTGATCCAAGGTTTGAAACGTGTTTCTAAACCGGGTTCCCGCGTATACAGCGCTTACGATAATATCCCGAAAGTGCGCGGTGCGTTCGGTATTTCTATCTTGTCCACTTCTAAAGGTTTAATGACGGATGCACAAGCCAAGGCTGCCAAAATCGGCGGTGAAATCTTGTGTCAAGTATGGTAAGGGGGAATTATGAGCAGAATTGGTAAAAAAGTAATCAACGTTCCCGCTAAAACCAAAGTGGAAATTAAAGATAATGTAATCACCGCTACCGGTGCGCTGGGCTCTTTGTCCTACACGGTGCCGGCCGGTATTACCCCGAAACTTGACAATGGTGCGCTTACGTTTTCCATTGACGAAAAAGACTACAAAACGTTAAATGCACTCCACGGTACGACCCGTGCTAACGTCTTTAACATCATTGAAGGGGTCACCAACGGTTTTGAAAAAACCTTGGAAATCAATGGCTTAGGGTATCGTGCCAGCGTAGCCGGTAAAAAACTGAACCTGGAATTAGGTTTCTCTCACCCGGTCAATTTAGATATTCCCGAAGGCCTTACGGTAACCGTAGACGGCAAAACCGGGTTTGTTACCATTAAAGGCAGCAACAAATTCTTAGTAGGTGACTTTGCTGCTAAAATCCGCCGCATCCGCCCGCCGGAGCCGTATAAAGGGAGCGGTATTAAATACCAAGGCGAACATGTTGCTCGCAAAGCTGGTAAGACCGCCGCGGGAGGTAAATAATTATGGCTACTAAACAAGAAAGATATCAATATAGAAAAGACCGCAGCCGCGGACATCTCTTGAAAAACGGTGCCCACCGCCCGCGCTTGTCTGTATACAGAAGCTTGAAATACATGTATGCCCAAATTATTGACGACAACACCCACAGCACCTTAGTGTCTGCGACGACGTTGTCTAAAGAATTTGAAGGCAAATTTGATACTTCCGCCAAGAGCATTGAAGCCGCTAAGGCCCTCGGTGCTGCCATTGCTAAAAAAGCACTTGATCAAGGCATTAAAGAAGTAATGTTTGATCGCGGCGGACGTGTATACCACGGCAGAATTAAAGCGTTAGCCGATGCTGCCCGTGAAGCAGGATTAAAATTCTAAGGTCATAGGTGAATTTAATGTCCAACGAAGTAAAAAAAGAAGCGAAAGGCAAAAGAGCCGAGTTTCAAAAAGCTAAACCCGCTATGGAAGGCAAAACGACCGTAATTAACGTAGCCCGCACCACCAAAGTAGTAAAAGGTGGTAAACGCATGGGGTTCCGTGCGTTAGTGGTAGTCGGTAATGGTCAAGGTAAAGTGGGTGTCGCTATTGGCAAGGCTAACCAAGTTCAGGCCGCTATTGCAAAGGCCGAAACGCATGCGCGCAAGCACATGATTACATTCCCGATTGTCGGCGATACGATTCCGCACGAAGTAATCGGCAAATTTGGCGCAGCCTCCGTATGGATGAAGCCCGCTGCCCCTGGTACCGGTGTAATCGCCGGTTCCGGTGCACGTTTATTATTTGAAGCTGCCGGTATCAAAGACGTACTGGCCAAGAGTTTGGGAAGCACCAATCCGTGCAACCTCGTGTATGCTACGATGGAAGCCTTCAAACAACTCAAAAGCAAAGACACTGTAAACGTGTTGCGCGGTAAAGCCGAAAAGGCAGAAGCCGCCCAAGAAGCGCCCAAAGCCGAAGAAACAACCGAAGCCAAGGCCGCCTAGTTTTGTGGAGAGATAACATATGGTAACTTTAAATAAACTTTTCCCTAAACATGGCTCTCGTAAAGCCAAACGCCGCTTGGGTATCGGCCCGGGTTCCGGCTTAGGTAACTACTGCACCAAAGGGATGAAAGGGCAAACCTCTCGTTCCGGTAACACGCGCAAGGAAAGCAAAGAAGGCGGACAGATGCCGTTAATCCGCCATACGCCTAAAAGCGGTTTTTCCAATAAAGACTTTGCCGTTCGTTACGATTATGTAAACGTCGGCTCTTTGGAAAAACTCTTTGCCGCTGGGGCTGAAGTAACCCCCGAAGCCTTAAAGAAAGCGGGTGTTATTCACTGCGCTTGCCGCGTGAAAGTGCTTGCTAACGGGACTTTGACCAAAGCCCTCAAAGTATCTGCTCATGGTTTTTCCGCCACGGCCAAAGCCGCGATTGAAAAAGCCGGCGGTACTGCAACCGTTATTGAGACGAAATAATGGCTAATAATACAGTTGCAAATATTTTTAACGCCCCCGAACTCAAAAAGCGCCTGCTCTTTGTGATCGGGGCGTTGGCAGTTTTCCGGGTGGCTGCGGCCATCCCGATACCCGGTATTAACACGGATGTATTACGCCAACTTTTTGCGGCGCACCAAAACGGTATTCTGGGTTTTATGAATATCTTTTCGGGCGGTGCATTAGGGCGTTTTTCCATTTTAGCATTGGGTATTATGCCGTACATCAACGCTTCCATTATCATGGGGTTAGTGCGCGGGGCGCATATTTTCCCGGCCTTAGACCGCATGCATAAAGAAGGCGAAAGCGGACGGCGCAAAGAAAACCAAATTACTCGTATTTTTGCACTGTTTTTAGCCTTGTTACAAGGCGGAATGATGACCTTCGCTATCACGCGCGTTACTGGCGCGGGGGATATCCCGGCGGTTGTCAATCCGAATTTCTTGTTCTTCGCTACCACGCTGCTTACTTTGGCAGCGGGGACGATGTTTGTGATGTGGCTGGGTGAACAAATCACCGAAAAAGGGGTGGGCAACGGTATTTCGCTCATCATCTTTGCGGGGATCGTAGATCGTTTACCGGCCGCTATTAACGAAATCGTAAACCGTGTGCAGACGGGCGAAATGGATTTCTTTGTGGCTATGGTAATTTTTGCGGCGGCAGTCGTTATTACGGCTTTGGTAGTGTGGTTAGAAACCGCGCAACGCCAAATCCCGGTACAATATGCCAAACGCACCGTAGGAAACCGTATGGTGGCTGGGCAAGCCAGTTATTTGCCTTTGAAAGTAGATCAGAGTGGTGTAATCGCTGTAATCTTTGCCTCCTCTGTAATCTCTTTGCCACTTACAATAGCCAGTTTCAACCAAGAAGCCGAATGGGCACAGAAAATCTTAAATATGTTTAACCACGGCAATGTGTGGTACATGTTATTATTTTCAGCGCTTATTATCTTCTTCTGTTATTTTTATAACTCCATGACGATTAACCCCGCCGATTTAGCCGACAACATGAAAAAATGGGGCGGCTTTATCCCGGGTATTCGCCCCGGCGAACCGACTAAAAATTACATTGAATGGGTGATGAACCGCATTACGTTCTGTGGAGCCATCTTTGTATGTTTGGTAGCGGTGCTGCCGGATGCGTTCCGTGCTTATTTCGGGGTAGACTTCTACTTCGGCGGTACGGCCTTGCTAATCGTTGTAGGGGTAGCGTTAGATACGGTAAGCCAAGTGCAAGCGCACTTATTGGCACGCAATTATGAACCGCTTATGAAGGGTTCTAAACGCATCCGCGGCCGCTGGTTTAACGTACAGTAACTTTTAATTTTCCTCTCGCGCATACTAAGTCGCGAGAGGAAAATGCTGTTTAAGCATGATGAATATTGTTTTAATGGGTTGCCCGGGTGCCGGTAAAGGTACTCAGTCAGCCAAATTGCAGGACGCATTTCACTTAAAACACATCTCTACGGGAGATGTGTTGCGTGCTGAAATAGCAAGTGGGAGTGATTTGGGAAAACAAATTGCTCAAATTATTAACCGGGGAAACCTGGTGCCGGATGCGCTGATGATTTCCATGTTGGAAAAAATTGTAAGCGCAACGGATGTAGGCATTATCTTTGACGGATTTCCGCGGACCGTGGCGCAAGCCCAAGTGCTAGATGAAATGATGCGCCGTTTGCAACGTCAAATTACGGCTGTGGTGATGATTAACTTGCCGGAAGATGAAGTGATCGGGCGGATTTCTTCGCGCCGCCAATGCCGCAACTGTGGGGAAATTTTACATGTAGGGCCGGAAGGAGGCACGGTGTGCCCTGTGTGCGCCGGAGAACTCTATACCCGCCCGGATGATACGCCCGCGCGTGCCAAACACCGCTTGGACGTGTACCACAAAGATACGCTGCCGGTAAAAAAATATTATCAAAATTCCGGCAAATATGTGGAAATTAACGGCAATCAAACGCCGGATCAAGTTTTTAAGGACATTTGTACAGTCCTTGAGAAGGTAAAATGATTGAAGTAAAAAACGAAAGCGAACTTGCCAAAATGCGGGCAGCCGGTAAAGTAACAGCGGCCGTTCTAAAACGGATGACCGAATTTGTAAAACCCGGTCTGTCTACATGGGACCTGGATCGCGAAGCCGAAAAAGTAATTCGCTCCTTCGGGGCGACCCCGTTATTTTTAGGCTATTATGGGTTCCCGGGTAGTATTTGCGCGTCTGTAAACGAAGAAGTCGTGCACGGAATCCCAAAAAAAGATAAAATATTAAAGAGTGGTGATATTATCAGTATTGATACAGGAGCCCGCCTTGACGGTTTCTGTTCAGATGCCGCAATCACCCTCGCTGTAGGGAAAGTTTCTGACGAAGCCCAGCGACTGATGGACGTAACTAAAAAGTCGCTATTTAAGGCAATTGGGCAAGTCAAAGCCGGGCGCCGCCTTGGCGACGTACAACATGCGGTGGAAACTTTTGCTATAGAAAACGGCATGGGCGTTGTGCGCGATTATTGCGGGCATGGTATTGGCCGCAATATGCACGAAGAGCCCAGTATCCCCAACTTCGGCAAACCCGGAACGGGGCCCGTGTTGGAAGCGGGTATGGTACTGGCGATTGAACCCATGTTGACTGCGGGAACGTATAAGGTCAGGGAGCTGGATAACGGCTGGACGGTTGTGACGCAAGATGGCAGTTTAGCAGCCCATTTTGAACACACGGTCGCTGTAACCGCTAACGGCAGTGAAATTTTCACGGCCTTTGAATAACTGTATGCGATGGCTCGCTTGCAGGGATTCCTAATTTAATCCGAACTCGGAGTTGTATGAGTGATAAAATCGAAATTGAAGGTAAAGTTCTAGAAGCCTTGCCTAATGCAATGTTTAAGATAGAAATTGCGGGCGGCAAAGTGATTTTAGGGCATATATCCGGCAAAATGAGAGTTCATCATATAAGAATTCTTCCGGGTGATAAAGTCAAACTGGAACTTTCCCCGTATGATTTAACCCGTGGAAGAATAACTTATAGGGAGAAATAAATGAAAGTCAGAGCCAGTGTAAAGAAAATATGTCAAAAATGCAAAATCATTAAACGCAACGGCGTAGTTCGTGTGGTTTGCGAAGTGGCAAAACACAAACAACGCCAAGGTTAATTTAAGGAGTATTAAGAATTATGGCCAGAGTCGCAGGTATTGATTTACCGAAAAACAAAAGAATTGATGTCGCGTTAGAATACATCTACGGCATCGGCAAGAAAAACGCCAAAGAAGTACTCGCAAAAGTGGAAGGTCAAATTGACCCCGCCACCCGCGTTAAAGATTTAACCGAACAACAAGCCGGTCTGTTAAACACCATTTTGCAGAAAGAATACAAAGTGGAAGGTGAACTGCGCCGCGAAGTAGCGCAAAACATTCACCGCGCTATTGAAATCGGTTCTTATCGTGGACAGCGCCACCGCCGCAATTTGCCGGTACGTGGTCAACGCACCAAAACCAACAGCAGAACCCGCCGCGGACGCAGAAAAACGGTCGGTTCCAAAGTGAAATAAATTTTAACATAGGAATTTAACAGTATGGCAGAAGAAAAAGTAACTAAAGCCGCAGAGGCAACTGCTCCGGCGGCCAAAACAAAAAAGAAAAATGCCAAAGCACCGGTATTCGGTGTGGTGCATATTTTCTGCTCGTTTAACAACACCATTGTAACCGTGTCCGACGATAAAGGCAACACGTTAGCCTGGTCTACCGCCGGTTCCCATGGTTTCAAAGGCACCAAAAAATCTACGCCGTTTGCTGCGCAAATTACCAGCAACACCGCGGCCGAAAAAGCCGTGTCTATGGGTATGCGCGAAGTGGCCGTAAAAGTATGCGGTCCTGGTCAAGGACGTGAAACCGCAGTACGCGCCTTAGCGCAAGCCGGGTTAGTCGTATCTTCTATTAAAGACGTAACCCCGATCCCTCACAACGGATGCAGACCGCCCAAAGCACGGAGAGTATAGTTTTATGTCAAGAAATATTGGAGCTACCTGCAAAAAATGCAGAAAATTAGATTGCAAACTTTTCCTCAAAGGAACCAAGTGCTACACCAATTGTGTCATTGACAAATTGGCGGCTGCCACCAAACGCGGCGGCAAAGTACGCAAAGCCAAAGTATCCGAATACGGTATCCGCTTGCAGGAAAAACAAAAAGCCCGCTTACAGTCCGGCATGTCGGAAATTCCTTTCCACAACATGTTTGCTACAGCGGCTAAAGCCGAAGGTCAAACCGGTGAAAATTTCTTGCGCAAATTGGAAACCCGCCTAGATAACATTGTGCGCCGCTTAGGTTTTGCAGTATCCCTCAAAACGGCTCGTCAACTCGTTCTGCACGGGAATGTAACTGTTAATGGTAAAGCCGTTAACGTTCCTTCTTACCAATTACGCATTGGCGACAAAGTAACCTTGAAGAGCACTATGGCCGAAAATGCCATGGTAAAACAAGGGTTAACCGAAGCCGAAAAACACAATCCGCGCCCGAGCTTTTTGGAATATGATGCGGAAAAATTGACCGGCAAATTGTTGAGATGGCCCGACAGAGAGGAAATGTCCTACCCTGTCAATGAACAGCTGATTGTAGAATATTATTCTAGATAGTTTGGAGGCATTGCATGGCTTTAAACGAATTAGTTCTTCCCCAAAAAATTCAGTTAGAAGAAAAAACCGCTTCTGACTACTACGGTAAGTTTATTGCTGAACCGTACGAAAGCGGTTATGGTCACACCGTAGGCAATTCCTTACGCCGCATTTTGCTTTCCGGTATGGAAGGCGCGGCCGTAACGGCTGTACGCATTGCCGGTGCTGTGCACGAATTTAGTGCCGTGCCCAATGTGCGCGAAGATGTGATCAATATCTTGCTGAATTTCAAACACTTACGTGTTAAAATGGAAGGCAAAAACCGTGAATATTTACAATTGCATGCTTCTAAACCCGGCGTAGTAACTGCTGCCGATATTGAAGAAGTAGACGGTGTGGAAATTATCAATAAAGACTTGGTGCTCGCTACGTTGGAAGCCGGCGGTAAGTTGGAAATTGAAATTGAAGTTTCCCGCTGCAAGGGCTATATGCCCGGTGAAGAACTGGCCAAGGTGCAACGCCCGGCCGGCTTCATTGCGGTAGATGCTTTATTCTCGCCGATCGTAAAAGTACATTATGATGTTGAACCGGCCCGTGTAGGCCAAAAAACGGACTATGACCGCTTAATCTTGGAGATTACGACTGATGGTACGTTATCTCCGGCGCGTGCTTTGCACCGCGCGGCGGTATTGTTGTCCGGTTCTTTGCACATTTTTACCATTGAAGGGGAAGATGATTGTGTAAAGACGGTGAGCGACGAAGTAGTAGAAGCGGAAGCCTCCCCGGCTACGGTGGCGGTTTCTGCGGCGCAAAGCAAACAAGAAGAAACTTTAAGCCAATCCATTGAGTTTATTGAACTTTCTTCTCGTTCCATTAACTGCTTGAAGTCTGCCAACATCAACACCGTACGTGATTTAGTCAAAATGACCGAAGGGGAACTGAACCTCATTAAGAATTTTGGCGCCAAATCCATGGACGAAATTAAAGCAAAATTAGCCGAGATGAAGTTATCACTTGGCATGAAAATTTAAGGAGTATTTGTTGTATGATTAAAAATACTGGATACAGAAAACTGGGTAAAACGGCCTCTCACCGCCGTGCTATGCTTAACAACATGGCCACCAGCATTATTCTGCACGAAGAAGTAACCACGACCCTTCCCAAAGCCAAAGAAGTGCGCCGCGTGGTAGAAGGTTTAATCACCTTAGCTAAGGCTAAAAATGAACGTGCCGTAAAAGACACGCTCAAAGATGCCGCCGCTGTAAAGAAAGTATTTGACGTATTAGCGGCCCGCTATGCCAACCGCCCCGGCGGTTTCTGCCGCATTTATCGCGCTGGCTTACGCCAAGGCGACAATGCGCAAGTAGCGATTGTTAAACTTGTGGACTAATCTATGGTACTAGACTATCTGGGGGGGCTGTTTTCTTCGGACCTGGGCATGGACTTGGGCACTGCCAACTGTTTGATTTACGTCAAGGATAAAGGCATTGTGCTTAATGAGCCGTCCGTAGTGGCTATGGAGAAAGAAACCGGCGAGGTAAAAGCCGTCGGTAAGCAAGCCAAACAGATGCTTGGCCGAACGCCTGCTAATATTGTGGCCGTTCGCCCGATGAAAAACGGGGTGATTGCGGACTTTGAAGTTACGCAAGAAATGATCCGTTATTTCATTCGCAAAGTGCATACGCGCAGCAGCTTATTGCGCCCCCGGATTGTCATTGGTATCCCTTCGGATATTACCGGCGTAGAACGCCGTGCCGTGGATGATGCCGCCCGTCAAGCGGGTGCCCGCGAGGTATATTTGATTGAAGAACCCATGGCCTCGGCCATGGGGGCTGATCTGCCCGTGGCGGAGCCGCACGCCAGCATGATTGTAGATATTGGTGGTGGTACGACGGAAGTGGCTGTAATTTCTTTAGGCGGCATGGTTGTTGCCAAATCCATTGACGTGGCCGGTGATGAACTGACGGAATGCATTGTGCAGTATTTCCGCAAGAAATATAATTTAATCGTCGGTGAAACGACTGCTGAAGAAGTAAAAATCAATTTGGGTTCCGTTTATCCGCTTAAAGAAGAAAAGTCTATGGAAGTAAAAGGGCGTGACCAAACACAAGGTTTGCCCCGCACCTTGACGGTAACTTCGGAAGAAATCCGTCAGGCCCTTATGGAACCTGTGCGCTTGATTTTGGACGTTATTAAAAGTACCTTGGAAGAAACCCCGCCGGAGTTAGCGGCCGATTTGGTGGACCGCGGCTTAATGGTGGCCGGAGGCGGAAGCCTTTTGCGCGGTATTACGGAACTGATACGTAAAGAAACAGATATCCCTGTGCACCGTGCGGCGGACCCGCTTAATTGTGTCGCGTTGGGTACTGGGAAATATTTGGAACAATTAAACGAAAAAGGGTCCCATTTTTGGGGATTTCGCCACAAATCGTTTTAACTAACAGTAACAACGTTCAAACGGGCACAGTTCTATTATTAGAAACGGTGTCCGTTTTGATTTTTATGGCATCCGTATATGCGCAAA
>ONQH01000052.1 GCA_900319885.1 Candidatus Avelusimicrobium ruminicola | reverse complement strand
ATGGTTTCTAGCAACTGGCCTACGTTCATACGAGAAGGAATACCTAACGGAGAAAGTACGATGTCAAGCGGCGTGCCATCCGGGAGGAACGGCATGTCTTCTTCCGGCAAGATGCGGGCGACGACCCCTTTGTTCCCGTGGCGGCCTGACATTTTATCACCGACGTGTAATTTGCGTTTAGAAGCAATATACACTTTTACAGATTTGTTCACGGTTACCGCTAATTCATCCCCTTGTTTGGAGAATTCACTTTCGCGGCGGTAATGTTCTTCCGCTTTTTTCTCTAAAAGTTTATAAAGAGCGGTTAAGCGTTCTTCTTCCTTCTTTAGAGCCGCGGCGTTTTTAATCGTTTCGCGCGCATTGGCAATGGCGGTTTTGCGTTGTTCTTTTAGTAGAGCAATCGTATTATCGCGTTCATCTAACAAAGCGGCGGCACGTTTCTTTTCTTCTTCTTTAGTAAGTTTTTCTTTGCGTACAAATACGCGGGTACCCAACACTTTGCCACTGGTTCCGGGCGGCACACGTAGGGAAGCGTCCACTACATCATCGGCTTTTTTACCGAAGATTACTTTTAAGAGGCGTTCTTCCGGCGTGAGTTGTTGTTCCCCTTTGGGGGTTACTTTACCTACTAAAATATCCCCAGGTTCTACGACCGTAGCGGGGAAGACAATTCCGTCATTATCCAAGTGGGACAGGGCTTCCGTACCAATGTTAGGAATATCGCGGGTGATTTCTTCCGCACCCAGTTTCGTGTTGCGGGCATCTACCGTAAATTCGTGCAAGTGCACAGAAGTAAATACATCTTCTTTAATCAAGCGGCTGGATACCAAGATAGCGTCTTCGTAGTTATATCCTTCCCAGCACATAAACCCTACGAGCATGTTGCGCCCTAAGGCTAAGTAGCCGTTGTCCATAGCCGGACCGTCAGCAATTACCTGGCGGGCTTTTACGTCGTCACCGGTTTTTACAATGGGGTGTTGGTTGATACAAGTATCTTGGTTGGAACGTTTGTATTTCAAAAGTTCATATACATCACAGGTTCCGTCTTTGGCTTCCACTACAATTTTGGAAGCATCCGCAAATTGCACGCGGCCAGCGCGTTTAGCGACCACGGAGGTACCGGAGTCACGGGCCACTTCGTGTTCAATACCGGTTCCCACGTAAGGGGCTTCCGGCATGAGGAGCGGCACGCCCTGGCGTTGCATGTTACAACCCATGAGCGCACGGTTGGCGTCGTCGTGTTCCAAGAACGGAATTAACGCGGCGGACACGCTGATTACCTGCAAGGGGGATACGTCCATATAGTCCACTTGCTTGGGGGCAATCATCGGGTAGTCGGCACGCACACGGCAAGCCACCGCGTCGGTATCAATTTTACCGTCTTTGGTGGTGGGGGTATTAGCCTGAGCTACAAATTTATCGTCTTCGGCATCGGCTGTAAGTTCTTCAATTTGGTCGGTCACTTTCCCGTTGACTACTTTGCGGTACGGGGTTTCAATCAAACCATATTTATTTACTTTGGAATAGCAAGCCAAAGAGGTGATTAACCCGATGTTCGGACCTTCCGGAGTTTCAATCGGGCAGACACGGCCGTAGTGCGTATAGTGTACGTCGCGCACTTCAAAGCCGGCACGTTTACGGTTTAAGCCCCCGGGACCTAACGCGGATAAACGACGTTTGTGCGTAAGTTCACCCAAGGGGTTGATTTGATCCATAAACTGCGAAAGTTGAGAAGTACCGAAGAACTTGCGAATAATCGCCTGTACCGGTTGCGCATTGATAAGAGCACGCGGGGTGGGGGTGGTCAGTTCGCGGTTCATGCGGTCGCGGGCGGTTTTAGCCATTTGGTGCAACCCAATGCGAATTTGGTTTTCCAAGAGTTCGCCGATACCGCGTACGCGGCGGTTACCCAAGTGGTCAATATCGTCCACTTTGAAAGAAAAATCATCCCCATACATCTTTTGCGCATCTTCCCCGGCGTTGAGGGCCAAGAGGTATTTAATCGTGACCACAACGTCTTCGGTGGTTAAGGTGCGGCGGTTATCTTTGGGGGTGTTATATTTTTTGCATTTGAACCCTTTAATCAGTTCAAACATCTTGGCAAATTTCTTGTTGATTTTGTAGCGGCCGACAAAACTTAAATCATAACGACGTAAGTTTTCAAAAATCAAGTTATCCAAGAAAGATTCCGCTTGCGCTTGTACTACAAAGTCTTGCCCGCGCATTTTCTTGTAGATTTCCGCTTGGGCTTCTTTGGCCGTGCGTACCGCATCTTTGCGTTCTAACGTAGCCAAGATGGCAGGATCTTCTTGGCGCGGTTTACCGGCAATTACTTTAATGGTTTTTACTTTCTTTTCAATTAAGGTGCGGAACAATTTATCATCAATCGGCAAGGCGGCTTTTTCGTCTAAGTTCCAAAGCACTTCGCCGGTGGACGGATCGTAAATATCATCCGCGGCATAGCGGCCCACTACGCTGTCTACGCTAGAGGGTTTTACTTCAATATCTTCGCATTTGTAGAACGTTTGGATAATTTGTGCGTTGGTTTCCAAACCGCACGCGCGAAGGAACGTAGAAGCAGCTACTTTTTTCTTGCGGTCAATACGTACCCACAAGACGTTGGCCAAGTCAAAAGAAAATTCAATCCACGCGCCGCGGTACGGAATAATGCGTGCCACGTATAAGCGTTTACCGAAGGTGGACTGTTTCTTTTCTTCGTCTTCTTCAAAAATAATGCCCGGGGAACGGTGCATCTGACTGACGACTACACGTTCCGCGCCGTTAAATACAAAACAACCGGCGTCTGTCATCAAGGGCAAGTTACAAAGGGTTACATCCTGTTCTACGCCTACTTTATAATTCCCGTTTTTTTGTTTGATGTCTAGGCGCATCGTGGCTTTAAGCGGCGCATCAAAAGTGCTGTCGCGCACGGTGGCTTCGGCCGGGGTGGCGTAACGAGGAGTACATAAATCGTATTTAATAAATTCTAATTTCATGCTGCCGTCGGGCGCTTCCACAGGGAATACGTCCGCAAAAGCGGCTTGCAAACCTTTTAGTTCACGTTTGGACGGGGCTACATTTTCTTGTAAGAAATCCTTGAAGGAATTCTTTTGCATGTCCAACAAATCGGGTAAGGGAAGTTTGGTGGAAATTTTGCCGAAATTTGTTTGTTTTTCAATCATTTCTAAGTTCTTCCTGCTGTATCGGGCGAATAGAGCAACGCACAACACTTTTCGCCAGTACCTTTACGGTACGTAATCCCACCCCCACAAGGGGGATGGGATTAAATGAGTCGGTTGATTATTTGAGTTCTACGGTACCGCCGGCTTCAGTGATTTTCTTTTTGAGTTCTTCAGCTTCGGCTTTGGCAACGTTTTCTTTTACCGCTTTGGGGGCGCCTTCAACCAAGTCTTTGGCTTCTTTGAGGCCTAAACCGGTGATTTCGCGCACTACTTTAATTACGCCGATTTTTTTGGCAGCGTCTACAGCGGTCAACACGACGTTGAATTCGTCTTTTTCTTCAGCGGCAGCGGCACCACCAGCAGCGGGGGCAGCGGCAACAGCTACGGCCGGAGCAGCAGCTTTTACACCGAATTTTTCTTCAATCGCTTTCACGAGTTCAGAAAGTTCTAACACGGTCAGTTCAGCGATCGCGTTTACTAATTCATCTTTGGTCATTTTAGCCATTTTTATTTTTTCCTTTTATTTCTAGAGTAGCGGCCTTCTGCTTAACCTAGTTAAGCCCGTACCTTTATCCTTTCGGACTACTACCGCACGTGGCGGGTTTAGATTTTACCGATTTTCAGTTGGCTACGAAGGCCAACTGAAAACCTGACGCGTTATTTCTGCTTGTCTTCCAAAGCTTTGATAACGTAGGCAAAATCCCGGATCGGAGCTTGCAATACTTGCGCGGATTGGGCAACCGCGTTGTACAACGCGCCGGCCAATTTGGACAAGTTTTCTTCCTTCGTACCAATGGTAGCGAGTTGTTTAACTTGAGCCTCATCGTACCAGACCCCTTCACTATAGCAAGCACGCAGCTTCAAAGCCGCATTCTTCTTCTGAAAATCTACCAACGCTTTGGCCACGGCAGCAATATCGCCACCGACGGCAATAGCGGTCGGCCCTTGGAAGAGCTTCGTATCGGCTCCTTCAATTTTGGCCTGGCTGATAGCATGTTCTACGATGGCGTTGCGTTCCACGCGGAACTTGGCCCCGGTAGGAGCTAAGGTGGCGCGTAAATCGGCCATGTCCACGAACTTCAACCCTTGATAAGAGGTGAAGAACAGGGTGCCCGTAGAAGTAATTTCAGAAGCTAAGTCTTGCGACTTTTGTTTCTTTTGGTCTTTTGTCAGGTTCATTTTATTTGCCTGTTTTTTTAACGAGAACAGCGTCTTTTCTCGTCTTCAAAAAGACAGAGAAAACGACAGCCACAAACCCCCTTTCCGTTGATTTCTCGTCGGAGGAGTTATGGTTCTCGTAAAAATCTGTTCAAACTTCAACTGATATATTTTATCAGTTTTATCCGCCAAATGCAACTTTGTTGCACCGTATTATCCGCGGATTATAGTTATATTATAACAAAAAATCATATAAACTTGCAAGACAAAAAGACCCATCTTTGGATAGGCCCTTCTTTTAAACAGTTTAGGTCTTAAGACCCTGTGTAAACAGAAATAAACCATATAAAATATATTTAGAGGGATATATGAACAAACAATATAAGTGGACAACTGTGTCTGTTTGCCTGTTACTACTATCTAATTTGTCGTACGCGCAGCGGAAAATCAAAACAGATTTTTTGTACAGACGTGCTATACAAGAAGCAACTGCACAGAATAGAGAACTTACACGAGGGCAGGTAAGCCAAAAGCTGGCCAAAGGCATGACGTTTGGTAGCGTATCGGCCTTTTCTCTTGAACTCTTTGGCATTGCCGGGGGACCTGCTGCAGGTACACTTCTGGCGGGGGGAGCCGTTGCATTGGCCATCAATTCTGCCCATGAAGCTTTTGTATTTTCCGGCAAAAACCGCGCGGATTTATACCCCGCTATTGCACAGGCTATTGCAAAAAGCCCTGCCTTTTCTAATTATAAAGTTGTTTTAGTGGATGCTCCCCATGTGACAACGTCCACCAAACAGGCTCTGATCCACTTTTTACTACATCCCAACCAAGAGTTGCCTATGGAAAAACTAGGGCGTGGGGCCGGGTATCGTTTTTATATTGAACCCTATAATCAGCAGGTTTTTGCTGATGTAGACCCGTCCAGAAAAATAATCTTTATCAGAAACTCCAGCATAAACCCTGCCGGTCAAAAGATTACCAACCATTTCATAGAGTCTACCCAAAAAGAAAAATAATTTTCTACAAACAAAAATCCCCCTTCAACAAAAGGGGGATATAAAATGGATAAGAGGCTTTAATGAGACCGACACCGATCTACTCTCTCAGCACCGAATTGGGTGCCAATACCATCGACCCTGATAAGCTTAACTGCCGTGTTCGGAATGGGAACGGGTGTGACCTTATCGGAATTAATATCGATCTCATTAAAGCCTCTTAATTATAAAAGAACAAATCGTGAAAGGATTAGTTACTTCTCAACTCCTCCTTTCCCGCTGGAATCCTGCTCGTCACTTACTAGGTGGGTCATCGCATCATTTCCAACGTTAGATAACTTTTAGAAAAGCGCAAGTGTTATTTACACTGTTTCGCATCTATAGGATTAAAGAATACGGCCAAGCCTCACGACCTATTAGTACAGATTAGCTGAACACATTACTGTGCTTACACACTCTGCCTATCAACCCGGTAGTCTTCCGGGGGTCTTCTGGGTAGTTAATCTACCAGGGAAACCTTATCTTGAGGCGGGTTTCACGCTTATATGCTTTCAGCGTTTATCCCTACCGAACACCGCTAATCAGCTATGCCTGTTTACAGACAACTGATATACAGGAGGTTCGTTCATCCAGGCCCTCTCGTACTATGGACAACTCCTCTCAAGTTTCCTGCGCATACAACAGATAGAGACCGTACTGTCTCACGACGTACTGAACCCAGCTCACGTACCACTTTAATGGGCGAACAGCCCAACCCTTCCCACCTGCTTCAGCGGGAGGATGTGATGAGCCGACATCGAGGTGCCAAACCGAGCCGTCGATGTGAACTCTTGGGCCCGATCAGCCTGTTATCCCCAGGGTAGCTTTTGTCCGTTGAGCGATGGCCCTCCCACGAGGGACCACCGGATCACTAAGTCCTGCTTTCGCACCTGTTCGGACCGTCGTCCTCACAGTCAAGCTCCTTTCTACCTTTGCGCTCAATGGCCGATTTCTATACGGCCTGAAGGAACCTTAGAACGCCTCCGTTACTCTTTAGGAGGCGACCGCCCCAGTCAAACTGCCCACCTGCCACTGTCCCCAACCCGGATTCACGGGTAATAGGTTAGAACCACAATCCACAAAAGCTGGTATTTCACTGTTGCCTCCACACCCCCCGCAAGGAATGTATCAAAGGCTCCCAGCTATACTACGTATTGAAGACCGTAATCCAATAACAAGCTACAGTAAAGCTCCATAGGGTCTTTTCGTCTTGTTGCATGCATCAAGCGTCTTCACTTGAACCACAATTTCGCCGAGCCCACCGTCGAGACAGCGGCTTCTTTGTTATGCCATTCGTGCAGGTCGGAACTTACCCGACAAGGAATTTCGCTACCTTAGGACGGTTATAGTTACCGCCGCCGTTTACCGGGGCTTAAGTTCGCAGCTTCGCCTTGCGGCTAACCACTCCCCTTGACCTTCCGGCACCGGGCAGGCATCAGGCCCTATAACGAAGCCCATTTCACTGCGGCCTTTTCCCAATGTATTGCTACACCAGTAATCAGGCACTCCTTCTTCCGAAGTTACGGAGCTAGTTTGCCTAGTTCCTTGACGATGGTTATCTCGCGCGCCTTAGGATTTTCACCCCATCCACCTGTGTCGGTTTACGGTACGGTCATAGTAAGAACTCCCTACGAAGTTTTTCTAGGCAGCGTGATTGGACCCCTTTGAAACCTTACGGTCTCTAGTCTCGGTTTTCGGCTTAGCCTCCGGACGGATTTGCCTATCCGAAGATGCCTACGGCCTTTCATTGGCATGTAGCCAACGGGTTTACTCTCCTGCGTCCCTCCCTAGGTTATGACGCGCTTACTATGGTTCCGGAATATTAACCGGATGTCCTTCGCCTACGCCTTTCGGCCTGAGCTTAGGCCCGACTGACCCTGAGCCGACGAACGTTGCTCAAGGAAACCTTAGATTTTCGGCGGGAAGGATTCTCACCTTCCTTATCGCTACTCATTCCAGCATTCTCACTTATTAGCGCTCCAGCACTCCTTACGGTATACCTTCGCAGCTGCTAATAACGCTCCCCTACCACTGTACAAAGACGAATCAATGTACAATCCGTAATTTCGGTAGTATGCTTAGCCCCGAGTCATCTTCGGCGCAGATTCACTCGACTAGTGAGCTATTACGCACTCTTCAAAGGGTGGCTGCTTCTAAGCCAACCTCCTAGCTGTTTAAGTAAATCTACATCCTTTACCACTTAGCATACATTTTGGGACCTAAATTGACGGTCTGGGCTGTTTCCCTCTCGCACGTGAAGCTTATCCCTCACGAACTGACTGCTGAAATATACGCCGAGGTATTCAGAGTTTGACAGACATCGGAAGGAGGGTCGCTCCCCCTAAATCTACCAGTGCTTTACCCCCTCGGGTTAAATTTCAACGCTAGCCCTAAAGCTATTTCGGGGAGAACCAGCTATCACCAAGTTCGATTGGCCTTTCACCCCTAACCCCACCTCATGTAGAAACTTTTCAACGTTTAACACTCCGGCCCTCCATTCACTGTTACGCGAACTTCAGCCTGGACAGGGTTAGATCACTTGGCTTCGGGTCTAATATGACGAACTAATCGCTCTATTCGAGCTCGCTTTCACTACGGCTGCGGACCTCTTCAGCCCTTAACCTTGCTCGGCACATTAACTCGCTGGATCATTCTTCAACAGGCACACTGTCGCACATTCCCTTGCGGGCATAGTGCTACAATAGCTTGTAGATGTACGGTTTCAGGTTCTATTTCACTCCCCTCTCGGGGTTCTTTTCGCCTTTCCCTCGCGGTACTGGTTCACTATCGGTTGCCAGAGAGTATTTAGCCTTGGAGAGTGGTCTCCCCAGATTCTCACCGGATTGCACGTGACCAGTGATACTTAGGTACTCGCTAGGAGGTCTTCAGTTTTCGTTTAAGGGACTATCACCCGCTATGGTTGGACTTTCCAGACCATTCAACTAACCGTCAACACATTCCATATCGCAAGCCCTGCAACCCCAACCCACGCACACTGTACACCGTAATGTACACTGTGCGGGAGTTGGTTTAGGCTGTTCCCATTTCGCTCGCCACTACTCAGGGAATCTCGTTGATTTCTTTTCCTGTAGGTACTGAGATGTTTCACTTCCCTACGTTGTCTTCTATCACCCTATCTTCAAGCCCGAAGGCTTAACCTTCAAGTGATGATTTACAGGCTCTCACCTGTAAGGGTTCCCCCATTCAGAGATCTACGGATCAAAGGATATTTGCTCCTACCCGTAGCTTATCGCAGCTTATCACGTCTTTCATCGACTTCTGGCACCAAGGCATTCACCATACACCCTTGTAGCTTGACCATATTCTTTAATCTTACAGATCGAATATAGCCTACAAATGCTAGATAATTGCTTATCTAATAGATAACCATTAACTCTCGTTAATTGGTCGTTTTAATTGTGTAAGTGTAAGTATATTATTATCACATATCTAATATACAAACGCTTGGCTTTTCTAAAATATAGTTTCATTCTCTTTGCTACCGCCGATTGGTTTACTAAAACCGTTCGGTTTGTGGAGTCTTACAAGAGACGATTGACTATAAGTTATCTAATTTTCAAAGAACTACAAATTTGACGCAACATGTATTTGATGTACTGGTAAAGTTGTGGAGCTGATCGGGATCGAACCGACGACCTCCTGCTTGCAAAGCAGGCGCTCTCCCAACTGAGCTACAGCCCCTTAATAAGTTTTACCGTGGGCCCGGAAGGGATCGAACCTTCGACCTCACGCTTATCAAGCGTGCGCTCTAACCAGCTGAGCTACGAGCCCAGGATATCAAATTTTATCTAAAGAGCTCTAAGCTCTATCTATGTGCGAGTGGCCGACTTGAAATAAGTAACATCTTGCGATGTACCAGTGCAAAGCTACCGACCTATTCTACTTTCAAAGAAAATAGAATAAAGGAGGTGATCCAGCCGCACCTTCCGGTACGGCTACCTTGTTACGACTTCACCCCAATCACCAATCACAACTTAGGACCCAGACGACCTGGATACTTCTGTTGCAATTGACTTTCGTGGTGTGACGGGCGGTGTGTACAAGACCCGGGAACGTATTCACCGCAGCGTGCTGATCTGCGATTACTAGAGATTCCGGCTTCATGTGGGCGAATTGCAGCCCACAATCTGAACTGGGGCACGGTTTAGGGATTGGCTCCACCTTACGGTATTGCTGCCCTCTGTCCGTACCATTGTAGTACGTGTGTAGCCCTGGACATAAAGGCCATGATGATTTGACGTCATCCCCACCTTCCTCCACGTTATCCGCGGCGGTCTCCTGAGAGATCCTATTGCTAGGCAACACAGGATAAGGGTTGCGCTCGTTGCGGGACTTAACCCAACATCTCACGACACGAGCTGACGACAACCATGCAGCACCTCGGCTGGCTCCCTTGCGGGTCGCCTCTACTTTCATAAAGACTACCACCAGTCGTTCGAGCCCAGGTAAGGTTTTTCGCGTAGCGTCGAATTAAACCACATACTCCACCTCTTGTGCGGGTCCCCGTCAATTCCTTTGAGTTTTAACCTTGCGGCCGTACTCCCCAGGCGGATAACTTAATGCGTTAGCGGCGTCACGGAAGGGGTCGATACCTCCCACAACTAGTTATCATCGTTTACGGCTAGGACTACCGGGGTATCTAATCCCGTTTGCTCCCCTAGCTTTCGCACTTGAGCGTCAGTAAAGGCCCAGAAATCCGCTTTCGCCACCGGTGTTCCTCCTAATATCTACGCATTTCACTGCTACACTAGGAATTCCGATTTCCTCTGCCTCACTCAAGAATGCCAGTTTCTGTTGCAGTTTCTGGGTTGAGCCCAGAGATTACACAATAGACTTAACATTCCGCCTACGCGCGCTTTACGCCTAGTAATTCCGAGTAACGCTTGCCACCTACGTCTTACCGCGGCTGCTGGCACGTAGTTAGCCGTGGCTTATTCGTGAGGTACCGTCATTTTTTTCTTCCCTCACAAAAGGAGTTTACAATCCGAGAACCTTCGTCCTCCACGCATCGTTGCTGGATCAGGCTTTCGCCCATTGTCCAAAATTCCCCACTGCTGCCTCCCGTAGGAGTAGGGCCCGTGTCTCAGTGCCCTTGTGGCCGGTCGCCCTTTCAGGCCGGCTATCCGTCGTCGCCTTGGTAGTCCGTTACACTGCCAACAAGCTGATAGAATATAAGACCATCTCCAAGCGATAAATCTTTGATAACTAAGTGATGCCACTAGGTTATGTTATGGGGTATTAGCAATCCTTTCGGACTGTTATTCCCCACTCAGAGGTAGGTTTCTTATACATTACTCACCCGTCTGCCACTAAACTTAATCTATAGCAAGCTACAAACTAAGTCCCGTTCGACTTGCATGTGTTATGCACGATGCCAGCGTTAACTCTGAGCCAGGATCAAACTCTCCATTAAAATTATTTATCTTTAAACTCAAAGAGCTTAAAGACAAACAATCGTTAACAGTGAGCTGTTGACATTTGACTCTTACTTGTTTTGAATTAACTTGGTGTCTTATTTTTAAAGTATAAGACTTAACTTATGAGCATTTGAACTGTTTTGCCTTGCGGCGCTGTCATTTCAAATCGCCCATTCGCACATTGCTGTCAAATTTTCACAGAACGAAATTTCCTCGTTGCTTTTTTCTGCTTTGAAAAAAGCAAGGAAATTTATTTTAACTTCTTCGTAGCACTCATTTGCTACAAAGATATTATAGCAAATCTTTCCAACTTTGTCAAGACCTATTTTAAAATTAAATTAAGTCTTTGCGGTTACTACACTACTATTAAAGCATATTTTTCAAAGTTTGTCAAGTCTTTCTTGCAAATCTTTCCAGTCCGCTTTACAACTGCATCAGTGTTAACCTATTATATACCGCTTGATTATTCAAGCTGGTCACGGCGCATAGGCCAAAGGGTTAGGCTAACTATATATGTTTGTTATTTTAGTTTGTAAGACTAACTTGACCCGCTGGCCTCAGCCCATCGTTTGAACCTTTATTATAATAGTAGGTGATGTTTCGGTGCAGGAAAGTTTTCTGCTTACGAACTAATTTTTTAAGAAGTTTTGTTGCTTATTAAAGATCAATTCCAACTATGTATATAGTTTAGCAAAAAAGGGGCAGAAAAGTCAAGCACCCTTTGAACATTTTTGTCAACAATTATTTTCTCCGTCGGGAAATAAATGATTTTGACTTGTTTCCAAAGACCTTTGCAAAAGTTTGCGCGGTCATTTACTGCGTACTAACTACTTATTTATTATAGCAAAAAATAAAGAAGGTCTGCAACAATTTGCAAACCTTCATTTTTTGTACTTGTTGTATAATTATTGCACACAGCAACAACTATAAATTATTTGAACGGCAGAGAGGACGGTTGCGATTGCACAGACAAACGCGCACGATACTCTTCGCTCGTTTCATTGGGATATTTTCCACCCATAGCAGCAATCAACCAATCCGACACGCTGCCATTTTGTTTTAGAGAAGTTCTTTTTTTAGGAGTTGTTCCCTTTTTATTTGTTTTGGGGGCTTGCTTAGCAGGCGCTTTTTTCGCGGCCGGTTTTTTGGCGGGAGCTTTTGCGTTTTTGTTTTGTTGCTCTTGCTTTACTACAGCCCGTTCTACTTTATTGGTAACTTTTTGTTCTACCGTGGCCTGTTTCTGGGTAGGCACTCTATTTTGGGCAAAGGTACGCGGAGTAAGCGTTCCTCTCCAGGCGGCATCTGCCACACGTACTTCGGCCCCAACGGATTGGGCTTGGGCTGCCACTGCGGCAAAGGCCACGGCAGCGAGGGTGATTACTAATTTTTTCATGTTTTGTTTTCTCCTATACTAATCTAATAAAAAAACCTCGCATTTTTTGCGAGGTTGGTTTTTTTACAGCAAATTCAAATTTTTATTTTTTATTTAACACTCTCGCAAACAGGGTTTTCTTCTTGCCACATAATAATGGACAAGAAGTTAATAATTAGACTATGTTTACGAGCGTTAAAATTTTGCATAGGTTTAGTATATCACAAATTTATAATTTGTGTCAACAATATTTTTTGCAAGTATAAAAATTTAGTCTGCCTTATATATTTAAGGACGGTTTACTACAAAATAATACCACCGCCCAGCACCACATCCCCTTGATACAACACTGCACTTTGCCCGGCGGTAACAGACAGTTGGGGTGCATCAAACGTGGCGGTAAAACTGCCGTCTTTATTTACTTGTACTTGTGCTTTAGCGGGCACGTGCAAATTGCGAATTTTAATTTCACACGCAAACAAATCGGCAGGCGGTTCGCCGGCAATCCAACTGACATGATCGGCCCGTAACGTGTTGGAATATAAGGCGCTTTTGGGACCGATTATGACTTGATTTTTTGCGGCATCAATTTTAACTACATACATCGGTTCGGCAAATCCGCTAATACCCAATCCTTTGCGTTTGCCTATCGTATAATTCCAGATACCGTTATGTTTGCCGACGACCCGGCCATCTAACGTAACCATATCCCCGGGTTTATTCGGGAAGTTCAACAGATCGTTATAATCGCCGCAGTAAAAATCCATACTGTCTTCTTTATCAGCCACTACCAAGCCGGCCTCGCGTGCTTTTTCCCGAATTTCCGGTTTATGCTTATCGCCCAGCGGGAATAAAACATGCGCCAGTTGTTCTTGTTTTAAGCGGTGCAAAAAATAACTTTGATCACGCGACAAATCAAGTGCCTTTTTAAGTAAATACTTGCCGGTTTTTTCATCCTTCTCTACGCGCGCGTAGTGACCGGTAGCAAACTTATCAAATTTGACCCCTTGCTTGGCCGCTGCCGAGGGGAGCACCCCAAACTTAATTAGGCTATTGCAAAGCACACAGGGGTTAGGCGTACGCCCGCAGGAATATTCCAGGCGAAAATTATCCAAGACGGTATGGCGATATTCTTCGCGGCAATCCACGGTTAAAAAATCAATTTGCAATTTTTTAACAATGGCTTCTATTTCGGACAAGTCTTCCTTCTCCGGCGCCAAACACGCATTTTTTTGATGCCCGTTTTTAGGAACGGGGAGGGAAGGATCCCAGATGAGCATCGTGGCCCCGATTACATGGTAGCCTTGCTCTTTTAAGATAACAGCCGTGGCGGCAGAGTCTACCCCCCCGCTCAGGCCGACTAAGACAGTCTCTTTCTCCATCAAAACCTCACAAAATTAAGTTGTACTTAAGGTTGAAAGCCAAAAGGACATATCTATTGTAGTATTTTTAGAAACGATTTGAAATAAAGAAGTTATTTGTCGTTCTCAATAAACCGGCGGAACGTTTCATCCCGATTGCATGGCACTTTTCACATTGGCTTGATTGACAGAAATATGCGAATATAATTTGCGAATAGACGGATAAATTTTTTTGAAGGCAGCCACAATGCGCGGATCAAACGATTGCCCCGATTGCGCCAAAATATATTCATACGCTTCATCCGTTTTCCACGCTTGTTTATACACGCGGAACTGGCACAACGCGTCAAACACGTCCGCTACCGTAATAATGCGCGCTTCTAACGGGATTTCTTCCCCTTTTAATCCGTGCGGATAGCCTTTCCCGTTCCATTTTTCGTGGTGATAAAGACTCATCTTGTGTGCAATTTTAAGCACCTTGGAGTGGGCGCCTTCCAAAATGCGGCCCCCGTAAATGGTGTGGGATTTCATCACTTCAAACTCTTCCGCAGTCAGTTTGCCGGGTTTTAGCAAAATAGTATCTGCCAAGGCTACCTTGCCAATATCATGGAGCGGACTGGCGTTTTTAATCAGTTCGGAATCTTTGGTCCCCATGCCTAAGGCACGTGCGAGCAAATACGAAATAATGCTAATGTTTTTTAAGTGGGCACGCGTATCTTGCTGATCACGATATTCTGCCGTAACGGCTAGCCGGTAAATCGTTTCCAACTGCGCTACGTGAACATCTTGATACAACTTGGCAATTTCAATGGAACTGCCGGCCAAGGTGGCCAGCAAGGTTAAAATACCTTCATCATTTTTATCAAAAGGCGTACCGTCCGATTTATTGGCCACCTGAAACACGCCCAATACTTTGCCGGAATTATTTTTAAGCGGAACCGCCAGCATGGTATGCGTGCGGAAGTCCGTTACCATGTCTACGTCCATGGAAAAGCGGGGGTCTTCATACGCGTTTGGAAAATTAAGCACTTCCCCCGTACGCGCCACAATAGATACTGCATTATTTCCGTTTAAGGGTAAACGAATTTCGGTATGCTCTAATCCGCGACCGTGCGCAATTTTAGACCATAGTTCGTTTTTTTCTATATCTTTCAAATAAATGGTACAACGTCCCACATCCAGCATGGTGGAAATTTGCTGTGCAATAATATCCAACAGTTTATCCAAGCGAATTTCACCCGACGTGCGGGTGCCAAACTCCACGAGGAGTTTTAATTTCTGCTCTGCTGTTAATTTATTGCCCGATTGAAAACGTTGCATAATCTATCCGTTCAGTTCTACTATATGCCGCACTTGCGCCACTGGATAAAACTTACGCGTATAGAACATCAACTCCAGGGCGGCCAATCCGCTCAGTACAAATACGCATTGCGTTTGATGAGCGGCTATTGATTGCACCGCAGATAAAGAGTAAGCCGGTGCGTGCGTGTGTTTTACAAACCCACACCCTACTGGTGGTACTGTTCCTTCCTTATACCCACACTGTACAAAATTTTTGTCAAAAAGTGTATGCAATATTTGTTGCGCTTTTAATTGGGGTAGCGTTTGCTGTGAAAAAGCCGCCCCGGACATGAACTGTACCGGCGAAGAAAATGCCTCTGCCGCAGGCATTTTTTCCGGCAAGAAATCGGTTACATAGCGGATGCACGCCGCAAACCGGGCCGCTTTTTTTTCAAGCGTCTTATACCCCGCGAACAACTCTTCGGCCCGTGTAAGGAAATAATAGACATCTATGCTGTCGGTCAATATAGGCAGTTTCCCGTTCCCTTGCGCGGCGTGTTTTTTCATAAGTTGGCGCACCGTCTTGCGGGCACGACGGAGGTCCCCGTATATATATTCAAATAAACCGCTGGAGGTATTTTCCCACACGCGTACTTTGTGTTGGCGCGAGCCCAACCGGTACGTCTTTTCAAACAACGAGGGTATAAAAAACTGCGCTTCCAACGACGGCAAATAAATAAGCGTAGGTTCGGCACAATCGGGCCCCGTGCCATAGGCGGTCTTGCGCGGCAAAAGTTTAAGTGCATGCCACAGCCAAGTAAACCCCGGGAGGCACGCCGCAATATACCCTAAACCTGTCCAGCGCAGCGCCAAACCTGTTCGCACAAGCAGGGCAAAAAGGGTGGGAGCCGATTGACGCAAACGAAGCAAATAAAATAATGAGACGGGCAACACCGAAATCGCAAGCCGACGGCGAAGTTC
>ONQH01000165.1 GCA_900319885.1 Candidatus Avelusimicrobium ruminicola | reverse complement strand
CCCAACAACCCGACGGGTGCTACGCTGACCAAAGAACAATTAACTGCGTGGGTACAATATGCCCAAGAACATAAAAGCATTATTTTATTTGATTCTGCCTATGAGGCCTATATTTCTCAGCCGCAGTTGCCCCACTCTATTTTTGAGATTGCCGGGGCGGATCAAGTAGCTGTGGAATTCCGTTCCTTCTCTAAAACAGCCGGATTTACCGGTACCCGTTGTGCTTATACGGTAGTGCCCAAAAAGGTACAACTGCGCGATAGCACCGGAAACAATAAGCCGCTTAACGCGTTGTGGTTACGTAGGCAAACTACTAAGTTTAATGGGGTGCCGTATATTATCCAGCGTGCCGCGCAAGCGGTATATTGCGCACAAGGACAGGCCCAAATCAAAAAAGTAATAGCCCTATACCAACAAAATGCGCAAGTAATTTTACAGGCGTTGCGTGAGACCGGCTTAACTGCTTTTGGCGGGGAAAATGCCCCCTATATTTGGCTCAAAACGCCACAAGGAATCTCTTCTTGGGAATTTTTTGACTTGTTGCTGCAAAAGGCCCAAGTGGTAGGAACGCCGGGGGTGGGATTTGGCCAGTGCGGCGAAGGATATTTCCGATTGACAGCATTTAATACGCCCAGCCTTACTAAACAAGCAGCCCAGCGAATATGTTCTCTAAAAACGCTGTAATTTGTTACAATTTAGACACGGAGGAAAATATGAATAAACAAGGTTTTACCTTAACAGAGTTGTTAATAACGGTAGTTATTGTGGGAATTTTAGTTTCCATTGCACTGCCTATGTATACAAGAACCATAGAACGTTCGCGTGCTACAGAGGCTATGGCGGCTATTAAAGCCATGAATGATTCTATTTATGCTTTTTTTATAGAAAGAGAAGCCTGTCCTACGCGCTTTAGCCAATTAGCGATTACGGTGGAAGACGCTAATGATGCTGACAATGCGGATAATACGATTGAAACAAAATTTTTTCGTTTTGACTTGGCCGGTTCTCCTGTATCTGTTCCGGGTACAGATTGTAATGGCATTTTAGCCACCCGTATTCATGGGGGTAATTATCAATATGAAATATGGAACCCCTATACGCGTGGTACCACAGGCAATTCGTTGGCCTTACAATGTGCGCCGGTGGAAGGAATTAACGGTGCTGCTTTGGAAAAGAGTCGTGCCGTTTGCGAATCGTTGGGCCTTTTCCGGGAAGAAAATTTGGGTGCAACAGGTGGGAGTGGCACAACGGGCTCTTTCTCCGGCAAGGCGGGAATAACGGGCCCGGTAGAAAAAATTGTGTATGAGGGGACTATTCAAGAAAAGAATACGTCTGTTGATGAAACGAAAAAAACTGTAAAATAATCGTTGAATCTTCGCTAGAAAAATGCCTCATAAACATATTGTTTATGAGGCATTTTATTGGGTGATTGTATTTCTATTTTTGAACAGGTACGCCACCGGTTAAATCTTTAATGGCGGCTACTGCACCTAGCACGTTAGAGGCTTCGTAGGGCATATAGATAATTTTGTTATCTTTTCCTTCCGTCATGCGTTCTAAGGCTTCAATATACTTCATAGAAATCATATAACTGGCCGGGTTGGAAGATTGAGCTACCGTAGAGGCAACAATCTTTACCGCTTCGGCCTCGGCTTGCGCTACTTTGATTTTAGCTTCGGCTTGACCCTCGGCTTCTAAAATAGCGGCTTGTTTCATACCTTCCGCTTTTTTAATTTCCGATTCGCGGATAGCCTCCGCTTTTAAGATTTGCGCTTTTTTAGTACCTTCGGCCTCGGTTACCATAGCACGGCGGTCACGTTCGGCTTTCATTTGTTTTTCCATCGCTTCTTGAATCGCAGCGGGGGGAGTAATATCCTGGAGTTCTACCCGAGTGACTTTGACACCCCATTTGTCAGTGGCGGTATCCAAAATATCACGTAAGCGTGTGTTAATCGTTTCGCGGGAAGTTAAGGTTTGGTCCAAGTCCATTTCACCGATCAAGTTACGTAACGTGGTTTGCGTTAATTTTTCAATGGCTGTCGGTAACGATTCTACTTTATAAGCAGCATCCTGCGGGTTGGTGATTTGGAAATACAATAAAGCGTTGATTTGGATACCCACGTTGTCGCGCGTAATTACGTTTTGGCGCGGGAAATCGTACACAGTTTCACGCATATCTACTACATCTCTGTATTCCGTAAACGGTAACGAGCGGGAACGCCCGGACCCGTCAATATATTCCCGGCTGGAACGCCATTCCATTTTATGGGGTTTATCC
>ONQH01000071.1 GCA_900319885.1 Candidatus Avelusimicrobium ruminicola | reverse complement strand
TATTGCGCTTAAAAAACAAGATCAAAAAAGCGCGCTCAATATGTATCAAAAGTCGTTGCAATACAACCCGGCCAACGTAAACTCTTTAATTGGCAAAGGCATTATTTTGGAAACGCAAGGCAATACGTCCGGCGCGGCGGATGCGTATCAGGCGGCCTTGGCGGTGGAGCCGCTTAACACCATCGCCCGCCAACGGCTCATTAACCTGGAGCCGGAATATTTGACGGATGCGGATATGCTTACGGCCCTTAAACAGCGCCATGCCGTCAAGCCGGAAGAGACCGAACTTACCGAACAAAACCGGGAACTGTTTACTAAAATTCACCAAGCCGAACAGCGTATGGGGGTAGATTATCTTAAAAACAAATATGGTACCCATACCCAAGATTTTATTGTTACACTTAATAAGGATACCGATTTTGCCCGCGAAATGCTGACCTTAAACGGATATAATACATTACAGAAAAATATCGGGCAGGATGCGGTGGCTGTTTTCTTAAAATTAAAAATTCCCGTGAAGGAAGTTTTCCTTTTGCGCGACAAACAAGGCAAGCCGGTCTTTACGCAGGACAGTACCCTTACCGAGGAAGGCTTCCACGTGTACACCCAAGCCTTGCAAGGGCACAAAGAATATTTGCTCCCCAATCAGGCGGTACCGCTGACGCAACAGGAAATTCAAAAAGCCAATCAACGCGCCCACGTGCTGGAACAAAAGGGATATATGGAAATTTCCCGCGCGGAACTGAAAATGCTGGAAACGGAAACCCTCTGTTCCGAAGAAACGTTGCAGAAAGATTTGGGCGTTTATTTGCTGCCGGTAGCCAAAAAACAACACCGCTATTTTGTACTGACCAAGGATGCCAAAGAAATCAAATTGGTGCCGTATTATTATGTGATGATGGCGCGCAAAAAACGCAACCCCAAGGTGGAACTTCCCAAAAACCAACTGATAGAATATTACAACCTGTATAATTATACCATCTGTCTAAGCGACGGTAATTTAACGTTATCCGAAGATGAATAAAAAGTGATTTGCTTAAAAATCCCCGCTACACGGCGGGGAATTTTTTGCTCAAAAAGCGGGGGTTACCGACCAATCATTTTCAAAAATTCTTCTTCCGTAATGACTGGGATGCCCAGTTCGTTGGCTTTGCGTAGTTTGGTACCGGCATTTTCGCCCGCTACCACGTAAGAAGTTTTTTTGGATACACTGCTGCTGGCATAGCCGCCATACTCTTTGGCCAGTTGTTCGGCTTCGGTCCGTTTGAGGGTGCTTAGTTCGCCGGTGAACACAAAGGTTTTGCCGGCTAATACTTGGCTGGTCAGTTGTTTTTTAGGTTGGGTAAAATTGAGCCCTTCCTGGCGCAGTAGTTCCAGTTGCTCACACACTTTGGGGTCGCGGAAAAAATCATATACACTTTGCGATACAATCTCGCCAATTTCGCGGATGGATTGCAACTCTTCCAAACTGGCGTTTTTGAGCGCATCTAACGTGAGGAAATGGTCTGCCAAAATTTCCGCTGTTTTGGCCCCCACAAAACCAATACCCAGCGCAAATAATAGTTTGGAGAGGGGCTTATGTTTGCTTTCTTCAATAGAATCTAACAGGTTTTGTGCTTTTTTATCTTTGAAATTTTCCAAATTAAGCACATGGAAAAAAGTGAGTTTATAAATATCGGCAAAGTCACTGACAAAGTGCCGCTCCAGCAACTGATCCATAATCACGTCGCCCAGACCGTCAATATCCATCGCATCACGCGAAGCAAAGTGCAATAGTCGCGCACGTAACTGGGCCGGGCAAGCCGGGTTTACACAATAATACCCCACTTCTTCGGCTTCTTTATATACTTTGCCACCGCATACCGGGCACGTAGCGGGCGGAAGAATCTCTTGCGTGCCTTTTTGCTCTACCACTTTGACAATTTTGGGGATGACCTCGCCAGCGCGTTCCACAATAACGCTGTCTCCTACGCGCACCCCCAAACGTTTGATTTCATCAAAGTTGTGTAATGTGGCGTTGGCAATCGTTACGCCGCCTATGGATACGGGTTCCAGTTCTGCCACCGGGGTAATAATGCCGGACCGGCCGACAGAAAAAATTACATTGTTTAACCGGGTAGTGGCTTGCGGAGCCGGGTATTTGAACGCAATGGCCCAGCGCGGACTTTTGGCGGTGGCCCCCAAAATTTTTTGCTCGGCAAAATTATTTACTTTTACTACAAGTCCGTCTACGTCAAACGGGAGTTGGTGGCGTGCATCCTTAAATTTATTATAAAACGAAATAATATCTTCAATATGCGTGGTTTGGGTGCGTACCGGCCCTACGGCAAAGCCCCAACTTTTGCATAACTCAATAAACCCGCTAAAAGAGTCTGCCGCAATATCGCCTACCCCAAACGAGTGGGCAAAAAATTTGAGCGGCCGAGCCGCTACAATATCTGCGTTTTTATGACGTAAAAATCCGGCGGCTGCGTTGCGGGTATTGGCAAATGTGTTTTCGTTTTTTTCTTGCTGAATTTTATTAAGAGCCTCTAAATCTTTTTTGTCCAAATAAACTTCGCCGCGTATTTCCAGCAGGCCTTGCGGCGCGTGGGTTCCCAGCGTATGCGGGATGCTTTTAATGGTACGCACATTGGCGGTAATATCTTCGCCTACTTTGCCGTCTCCGCGGCTGGCGGCGCGGATAAGCGTTCCGTTTTCATACGTAAGCGAGCACGACACCCCGTCAATTTTGGCTTCCAACACCATTTCAAAATCGGTGCGTTGTAACGTTTTGGCGGTGCGTTCGTACCAAGCGCGTATGTCATCGGCGTTATACGAGTTATCTAGCGACATCATGGGGACTGCGTGTACCACTTCGCTAAAAGTTTTGCTGGCTTTGCCACCTACGCGTTGCGTAGGGGAATTTTTAGTGCGGTACTGTGGGTAGGCGTCTTCTAAATCTTTAAGTTTTTTGTAAAGTTCGTCGTACTGCGTGTCCGACAAGACGGGATTGTCCAGATTATAGTACAGATTGTTATGATAATTGATTAACTTTTTAAGTTGTTCAATTTCTTCTTTTGGGTGCATAAGAGCCCCTATTTTTTGCGTTCTTTTTTAAGTTGGTCTAACAACCCGTTAATAAACTTGCTGGAATTTTCCGTTGAGAATTTTTTGGCCAGTTCAATGGCTTCGTCAATGATGGCCGGGACGGGGGTTTTATCCGGGCTAAAAATCATTTCGTACGTGGCCATACGCAAAATGGAGCGGTCCACCGCCGACATACGGGAAATCGTCCAGTTTTTAGCGTAAGCGGAGACCAGTTTATCTATCTCGCTGAGGTGATTGGCGGTACCATGTACCAAGTCTTCACAAAACGGGAAACACTCGGCCAGTTCGCCCTTAAACTGTGCCATATATTTGGCGGTCACTTCCGGTGCCAGGTTGGCACTGTCGGCGTAGTACAATGATTGCAAGGCACATTCGCGTGCTTGTCTGCGATTGCTCATAAGCCCCCTTACAAATTGGTGAGAAAGTTATTTTTATTTTAGCAAATTTGTTTATGCTATGCACGAAGAGAACAAAGCAAACTAATCAATTTTTGTGCTTGGCAAAGGGGCGTGTGCGTGTTAAGATAACTATACTTTACAACAAGGAGGCGTATATGATCAAAAAAATAGCAGTAGGGTTCGCATTTGCGTTAGCGGGGCTGTTATTGGCTGTGGGCGTACAAGCCAAAACCGTACGCGGTGAAGGCCGGCATATGATCCATCCGCTCACGCATTTGATGCCGTTTCACGCCATTGAAGTCCGCGCCGAGGCGCAAGTGGATATTTGGCAGAAAGATACGCAAAGCGTTTCTCTAAGCGGCAAAAGTAATTTAGTGGAGTTGGCAGATGTACGGGTAGAAAACAATACCCTCGTAATTGATTTTAAGCACCCTGTTAAAATAAAGGGGAACCACGCATTACACGTGCAGATTGGGGTCCCGCACCTGGAATCTATTACCGTGCGCGGGAACGGGCGGGTGCGTTTGCAAGAGGCTTTTGAAACCACAAATATCACCCTTTCTGCCATGGATAAAGCCTACGTTACCGCCGATCAGTTAAAAGCAGATAGCGTGCGTATGCAGGCCACCAATCAGGCAGAAATTGACCTGGATCATTTGCACGTACAAAAGATGGAAGCCGGGCTTTTAGATAAAGCGGAAATAGAACTGGCCGGTTTTGCCCAAGAAGCACAACTAGTCAATAACGGTTCCAAAGAAATAGACGCGGCGGACTTGCGGGTCAATCAGGCGCACGTGCAAGTGAACGCAACGGGCGACGTGGAAGTGTTTGCGGCCGAGTCGCTAAAAGCCGAGGCCTTGGGCAAAGGGGAAATTGTCTATCATGGGCACCCTGTCTTAATGCGTAGCGGAAATCTCAAGCATATCCAGCCGGCTTTTGAAAACTAAATCTAATACAAAAAAGACCCCCGAAAGGGGGTCAAATCTTGTTATAATGGAACTATGAAAAAATTAGTATTACTCTTAGCGGCCATCATTTTATTAGTTGTATTAGTGGTGGTCTATGTACCGTTTACACCCGCTTCCGGCGAATCCGGGGTGGGGGATAAACCAACCGCTCCTTTAGTAGGGGCCGACCGCGACGCGCACGGCTGTATTGCTTCTGCAGGGTATACCTATAGCGTGGTGCGGCAAGATTGTATCCGCTTGTGGGAACAGGCCACCTCGCTAGCACCCACGGTAGCCCTGGGCAACCCGGCTTTGCCGGCGTATGTAATTCGCTCTGCCAACTGGCAACACGCGGAAGTGTTTTTGCCCGGGCAGGATGATAGCGTCGTGCTGACGTTGCAAACTACCCCGAGCGATCCTTCCTGGACGGACCCGTACAATACGTGGCTACTGACCTACGATAAAATCCAAGGCTGGAAGTTAGCCCAAGATGGTACCGTGCTCTATACCGCCCCGGCCGATCAAGCCTAGTGTTGCATTGACACGTGTATTGACAAATGATATAATAAAATTGTCCCAAAAAGGGGCAATTTTTTTCGCAGAATAATTAAATGGCAAGATTTGATAGAAAAAGAGAATATAAAAAAGATCTCTACCCTAGAAATATGAACATCCGCGCAGAGGAAGTGCGCGTGATTAACTCTGACGGGTCTATGATCGGCGTATTGCCGCTCACGCAAGCCGTCAGCTTAGCCAAAGAGCAAGAGTTGGACCTGGTGGAAATTTCCCCCAATGCCAACCCGCCCGTGTGCAAAATCTTAGACTACAATAAATACGTCTATGAACAGGGTAAAAGAGCCAGTGAGGCGAAAAAGAAACAGGCCAAAGTGACGATGAAAGAGTTGCGTATCAAATCGCACATTGCGCCGCACGATTTAGAAGTACGCATGCGCCAGATTGAAGAATTTTTACGCAAAAAAAATCAGGTGCGCTTTGTGGTGGTATTCCACGGACGTGAAAACCAACATAAAGATATTGGGATTGAAATTTTGAATAACACCGCCAAACGGA
>ONQH01000097.1 GCA_900319885.1 Candidatus Avelusimicrobium ruminicola | reverse complement strand
AATTTTCTGTGGGGCCTGGCCCGTGCCAAACAGCAGGCCCGGCAGCAAAGAAATACATATAAGGCATTAACGCAACAAGCCCTGCAAGATGCACAAGCCTTACAAGATGCCTACGAACAGCAAATGGCGTATCTGTTCCGTACGTCGGCAGAGAAAACGCAACTTGCTTATGAAAACGCGCGCAAACAACTGGCAATTTGGCAGGCTAAACGCGCCGCGAGCGGCGTATCCGGGCAATCAGCCTCAGCCGTAGATGCCCAACAAACCAATCAACTGCAACAAACGCAAGCGCAACAACAAACGCAAGCACAACTAACTGCGGCGGCTACTGAGCAAACCAATATCTTTGAGCGCAAATGGAACGAACTGCGCGCCGCCCTCGCACAGTATTATAAACAATCCAAGCGTCAAAACCGTTTGGGAAGTTTGGGCCGCGCGTTGGCCTCTTTATTGAAATAGGAGAAAGAGATGACAGTATCTTCACAAATTTGTAAACGAATTTATCAGGCGGATGGGGAAAACCGTCAATGGGCGATTGATTTTCCGTATTTGTCCGGCGCCGAACTCAAAGTATATGTTACCAATGAGGCGGGCCTAGAGACCGAAGTTACTTCACAATGTGTACTTGACGAGATAGAACAGGAAATTATTTATCCAACCCTTGCCAGTGCACAAGAGCCTTTGCCTAGCGGAAATACGCTCACAATCCTTCGTGTTACCACGCCCACGCAAACCCTGCATTTAACGCAACAGGGCACCTTGGACGCGGCCGTTTTGGAAAAGGGATTTGATAAACTTACCCTGCAAGTGCAGGAATTGGCAGAGCAAACCAAGCGTAGTATCAAATATCCGGCTTCTTCTGCAAAAACGGAGGTGGATGCGCAACATTTCCTAGCCGATTTGCACCACACACAAGCGGCGGCTTTAAGCACAGCACTGGCCGAGGTGACAGACGTTAAATCAAGTTTAGAGCAAACTGTTGCTGACGAGGAAACGGCCCGCATAGCGGCGGATCAGGCGTTGCAAAGCGCTATAAATGAAAAGCAAAATGCTTTAAGTGCCGCCCAACAACAAGCGGTCAATAGTAATATTACGGCGGCGCGGGTGGCTAGTTATGATACGCATTTGCTTGAGACGAATAATCCCCACGCGGTTACAAAAGAACAACTGGGCCTGGGAAATGTGGATAATACGGCGGATCTGGCAAAGCCCATTTCTTACGCTACCCAAGAGGCACTGGAACGGATAGATGATGAGTTGGAGCAAACTAGACCTTGGCAAAAACCTGCCGACTGGGTGGATATTCGCAGTGGGGCGCTTAACAACAGTATTTATGTATTGGTAGGCCATGCGGCGGATTATAGTCAGTATGCCAAGTTCTCATTTATAGCAAACACCAGTACGTCGGGCAACACCTATGATGTGTATGTAGATGGAATCAAACAAACTACTACGGCTAGCGGCACGGCCACTACGCTGGATTGGCAAACGCTGGCTTTGGATAGTGGGTATGACGTAACGCACCCGTCTGCTTTGCGCACACACATTGTACGGATAACCCCCACGCAAAGTACGGATACCTTAACCCGTTACCGCATTTATGCTATATCGAGGCAAAGGGACCAAGGATTACTATGGTTGCATTTTGAATTAAGTAATCCCATTCAAATTGCCAGCCTTTGTGCTACGGATACGTCTGTAAGAAACTTCCTCTTGCAAGCCGTAACAGCCAAGGACGATAACATTACTTATACAGTAAATAGCAATTCTGTTAACTCGGGTTTTTACGGTGCTTTTAGAAGTTGCACCTCGCTTAAAAAAATACCCGTGCTCACCGCAGAATCAACTCAATATGCCAGCGGTACATATATTAGTTTTATAGATGTACCATTAAAAAAAGTAATTATCAAAAATAATTCGGGCAGAGAGGAACTTAGGCTGATAAATAGCGCAAAAACACAAGAATTTGACATAGAAAACGGGGTCATATTATCGTCAGCATCTTCGGGTATTACGGATGCTCACGGGGCGGTAAACTTAAAGAAATTACCCTCTATCAATGCGTCTGATGCAGCAACTTTCCAGGCACACGGTCTTACCTCTTTGCAAGATACTTTTGTAGATGATAGTTCAAATTCTTCTCGTAAATTGTTCCGTTTTTATGGAACCGGTGCCGAGCCTGTACGGGGACTCAAGGGATTAGTTGTGTCAAACGAGGCCCCTTTCGACGGGGAAAGCCCGCAAATTAACGTGGCCTATACCGGGCTGGACCGCCAAGCCTTACGCCAGTTATTTAAGTCTATGCCCACGGTAAGTGCTAACCAAGTATGTAACATCACGGGCGCAACGGGCGCGGCTGATTTAACCGCCGAAGATTTAGCGATTGCTACCGACAAAGACTGGACGGTTACGAGGTAAAACTATGGTCTATAAAAAAATTCAAAACGAACAAGGCAGTTACATTGACGCAGAGCAAGTGCGTTGGGATATTTTAGAAGCGCACGAAGCCTATACCCCGCAAGGCAAAAACGTGGGTTGGGATGAATATGATAGTTTGGAGCAAGCCGCCAATGCGTATGGGCTGAAATACGACCCTGTGGAGGTAAACAATGCCGATTGATGCGGAAACGATTTGGAAAATTTTAGGCATAGTCTTTGCTGCCGGGGCCTTTTGGCAGGAACTGCGCGCGATACGCAAAGATATTGCCCGGCTTGAGGAAAAGCAAGACAAATATAACAACTTGCAAATTCGCGTAGCAAAGTTAGAGGCTAAAATGGAGGGAAGAAATGCATGAACGGTGGATGCGTTACACACGACGCTATGAAGGACTTAATGTTTTTCCGTATACGTGCCCAACGGGGCATCTGACCATTGGTTACGGGCATAACCTAGAGCACGGAATAAGCAAAGAAGCTGCCGAATTTATTTTGCAGCAAGATCTGGATGCGGCGAGGACGGCAGTCAGTAGACGCTTTGCTTGGTGGCAAAAATTAAATGAAGTACGTCAGTTTGTGTTGGTAGATATGTGCTTTAATATGGGTCTTGCCAAATTGACTACTTTCAAAAAAATGCTTCACGCGCTCAAACAGCAAGATTATCAAGCCGCCGCGCGCGAAATGTTAGATAGCCGCTGGGCCGGACAGGTGGGGCACCGGGCGCAGGAATTAGCAAGTATGATGAAAACAGGAGAATATTATGATTAAGTTTATAACTACACATTATGCTGAATTATTAGAAATTATAGGAGCGGTAGTAAGTGTGGCTACGCTGGTAGTCAAATTGACCCCTACGCCGAAAGATGACCACGTGCTGGCCAAATTGATTAAACTGCTTTCTGCTTTATCTTTATGTAATGCGGATGGCTCATTTATCGGGTGCAAGGAAGAGAAATGAGTGCAGTGGGTGTGAGTGTGTGTGGGGGCGTGCTGGTGGGGCTAATTGCCTTATGGCTAGCCTATCGGTTAGGGCGCCTAGCGGCCCATGCACAAGGCCTTAAACAAGCACTACGTAAACAGCAAGCGGAGGGGAAATATGTACAGCAAATTAGTCACAGGGTGTATGCTCTTCATGGGGATGATGCTAGGCGGCGGCTGCACGAAATTGCAAGTAAGCAACGCTAGTGCGTGCCTGGTACCCTTTGACTATGCCGACGAAGGTGTCAATGAACAAAATGCCCGGGCCTTACTGATGTATTATTGTGTATGTAAAGATGCGCGGATGTGTAAATAAAAATCCCCGGCTTAAAAGCCGGGGAAAACAGAATGTGTTCTTGATTAGAAATCGTTAATATTTCCGCCAGCAATAGCGTTGCAGTAGGCTATGGAATCGTCATCGTTAGCGATAGGCGTGCAAGAACGCGTGGCAGAATAAGTGCCGTTGGCATTAGCCACTACCGCGGTAGTTAAGGTGTAGCCGTGGTTGGCTCTTCTTCTCGTTGCCGTAACCGTAAATCTGGCATCTGCAGAAGCCATGGTCACGCAGAAATTCTTGCTACCAAAGGCGGGGTCGCAGTTGTCCACATTGGCTACAACGGGGGACGTGGGAATATCTACATCTAATTGGTTAAAGGAGGTAGGCCAGGATTCCCGTTGGGAGTGGAAACGTTCGGCCGCAGAGCGGATGGCGCTCATTTGGGTTAACGCTTCCGTAGCGCGGGCACGTTCTACCGCGGTTTGGTATTGCGGCAGAGCCACGGCAGACAAAATACCAATCACCAATACAACTACGAGTAATTCAATCAATGTAAAACCTTGTTTCATAATATCTCCTTGCAAGTATAATCGTTGCTACTATAAGTATAGCAAAAAAAACAGAAAAATCCAGTAGTATTTTTTGGCAGACTCCAAAATAGTGAAAAAACGAGGAAAATTGACCTGTTGCCCAATGAGCCACGCATGCAAGCAGGGTAAGATTGACGAAAAATTATAAAAAGTGACAAATGCAAAAAAAAATTGTATGATAAAACTATCGCATTAATCTGGCTGTGGTATTAATTGGTATTTTTCTAATTATACAGTGCCCGTTCTTTATGTGGGGTATATTGGGTACTCCATACGTTAAGAACTTGTTGTATAGAATAGCGGAGGCCGATCCGTGTTCAAAGAAGCATTGATAGAAATTTGCCGTTTAATAATACTACGCACTCCCA
>ONQH01000059.1 GCA_900319885.1 Candidatus Avelusimicrobium ruminicola | reverse complement strand
ATTTTGGAACGTCAAATTGTGCAGGAAGACCCTAAAGCGCAGCATGAACTGGAACCGGCATTAAACCGCCACTTAGACGAGTTGGACCGCATTAACGAGGCGGAAATTGCAGAAAGGACCCGTTTGCTTTAACGGATTAAAACAAGAGTATATAAGAGGCTTAGAAATTGTATGAACAGGTGGATTGTGTTAGGTTGTATTGCGGGTTTACTGGCAAGCAGTTTGCCCGGTATGGCTCTGCCTAAACCAAAAGTTGTCAAACGTGTTTCTGTTTCAGCCGCCGGACGGTATTACAGAACCCGTCCGCAAGTGCGTACAGCCTCTCTCTCCCGTGTTACCTATCATCCGGCCCAAGCCCAACGCACCGTGGCCCATCAAGTTCATACCGCACTTCATACGCCCATTTCCGCGCAAACCATTTATACCGACCAAGCCACTCTGGCGCAAGATATTGTGGCTATGTACCGGGGAAAGCAAGCCGGTCAGGCGGCCAAAGATCCGTTTGGGCGCGTAGTCGTTTTGTATGAACTGCCCCAGCAGGCGATCACCTATGCCCCGTACGGGCGCGAAGCACGCCTGCTAAACCCCAGTGAGGAAATGCTGGTCTATAACCCGACCCAACAACGCGGACAGTTGGTTAAAAAAGACGTTGTGAACCAACTCTATACCCTATCGCAAACCGTGGTGGAACCGGCGCGTACGGTTTCTACGCACCCGGTGGCAACCCCCGGCTGGACGGGCAAAAGCCTCTATCAAAGCCAAGCCGAATTGGCCCAGGATGTGGCGGCCTGGCGCGGGATTGAAGGCGGCATTGTGGCCAAAGGGCCGCTGGGGGAAAACGTCCTGTTGTATGAATTGCCGAAAGTGAAAATTGAATACGAACCATACGGACGTATGAACCGCACCTTGGACCCGGAACTGGAAATGATTGAGTACGACCCGGTCCGCCAACGCGGCAAAATCGTTTTTAAGAAAGCAGTGGCAAGTTTGTATACCCTGGGTTCTTCAGCAGGTGAAAACGCTGGCGGACTTGTTAAATAATAGGAGATTGTATGAACAGATGGATTGTACTAAGTTGTATAGTCGGTTTGCTTAGCGCTGGCACACAAAGTTTTGCCGGTATAAAATGGCCCAAATTTAGTAAACGCAAAAGTCTAACTACGATGGAAAAAGCTGAAGCACACGCGCCCCGCGTCAACACGCCGGTAGTACGTACGCTCCACACGGTTCCCCCGGGATATTACCGCACCCGTTTTAACCCTATACAAGTAGACAGAAAAGCCATGGAAGGCTTACAGTACGTCAGAACCAAAACGCCCTTGCCGGCTACCCCCAAAGCGTCGGTTGGCCACAAGGTAGTGGAATTGCCTGTGTCTGCGTTGGAGGAAAGACTCTATACCCCTATGGCGGTGCGCAAAGCCCGCTTGGAGCAAGCCTCGTTTGAATATTCGCAAAAGATGGCGGATAGGACGCTCCGCTCGCTCCACCAAGGCGAAACGATTCATGCCGTGGCTCTCTTAAAAAGTGATTTTGAAGTCATGTATATAAAAGATGTCCATATTGAAATGAATACGGAAGGGTTGGAGCAACTGACAGAACTGATCCAACAGGCCCGCAACGAACAACCCGGCTCTTCCTTTTTGGTGGTACAAACGCACCAATCGGCCGCGGTTTTCCGTCAAGTAAACGGAACCATGAAACCCGGTTGGGTACGTCAGCCGCGTAACGTCATTGAGTATGTATTTGACCAAAACGATATGACCCTGTTGGACCGCGCGGCCGATGCACCGGAATTGGCGACGGACCGGTTTCACTTCCTCTTAGACAACGTACGCCCGTTGCAAGAGCACTTTGCGGAATTTGCCTGGAAGGCCGTCTATGAGGACTCGCTGGAATTAGCCCGGGACGTGCACGAAGCCTACGGCGGACAGGGCGGTGTAAAATATATCAATGCGTTGGGCGAAGAACTGGTAGCCTATGAGTTGCCGCAAGGCATTGTGTATAAGTCTCCAAATAATATCTTTGCCCGTACGATAAATCCGAAACAAGAAGTCGCAATCTATTATCCGTCTTTACACAAAGGGCAACTGCTTAAAAAAGATATGCTTCGTTTGTTTAGAAAAGCCGATCGGCCCGTAGCAGAACTGCCTAAATTAGAGGAAGAAACTGTTGTAAAAACCCAAGAAGGATCGTCTGCCGCCCAAGAGACCAAGGCTACCCCGGTACAGACCTCCGCCCCGCGTGCGGCCTCTGCCACGCCGAATCCTTTTGTCGGGCAAGAAGTCTACACGGCCCAGGCAGACTTGGCGCATGATGTAGCGGTCTATTACGAAGGCCTTGGCGAGCGTGGACAGATGGTAGAGGATATGTTCGGGCGCTATTTTACCATTTACCAATTACCCCGGGAAGGCATTAGGTATCAACCTTTTGGGCAAGCCGCACCGGAAGTGCTTGCGCAGGATGAGTATATTATTTTGTATAACCCCCAACAAAACGCCGGGCAACTGATGAGAAAAGATTCACCCGCCTTGCGCTATTATCAAAATGTGGGGCAATAAAACCGCTTTTAGGTAGGTATCCCAATTAATACCTAGCTAGATAAATGCGAAACTCCCCAGCGGCCCTGGGGAGTTTTTCTTGCCAAAGTTGTACAGAAAAGATATAATATCCCTGTGGTTTTTCAACCCATTTATATTAGTATAAGGAGTTTGCACGGGTAGCACACCGGCTACACGTGCGTTAAAGAATTATGTTACCGACATACAGACCTAATAAAAGAAGACGTGCCAAACACATCGGCTTTCGCGCCCGCATGGCCACTGCCGGGGGACGCAAAGTATTAAGCGCCCGCCGTGCTAAAGGCCGCCACGAACTCATCCGCGCCGCCTAAACCCATGTTACCCAACGGTCTGCCGCATAGCCGCCGTCTGCATTTGAAACGCGATTTTGAACGCATTATCCAAGGCGGCTTACGTTATCAACAAAGTGGACTTGTGCTGTGGACGGATAGTTCCCGCCAAGCCGGGCCCGCGCGTTTTGCGGTAGTGGTCTCCCGTAAGTTGGGGCCAGCGGTTGTGCGTAACCGTACCAAACGAATTTTAAGAGAGGCCTTTCGGACGATACAGGTCCGTTTGAAACCCGGGGCAGATATTATTGTAAAGCCCCAACATAGCGAAAAACTAAGTAAAGTGCAAGCAGCGCGTATGGCGCTCACGTCACTGTGCGAACAAGCCGCACTACTTATTGATTAGTTTCCTATTATATTAAGGAAACACCCATGAAGAAACTTTCGCTTTTCGTAAACAGGGTCGTTTTAGGGCTATTTGTAGCAGGGTATACGTGCGTGCGCCCGCTTTTGGGCCCGCGCGGTGTGTGCAGATTCACACCCACCTGCGGCCAGTACGCCAAGTTGGCACTACAAAAATACGGCGTACTAAAAGGTTCGTGGCTTGCCTGTAAACGGGTGCTTAAATGTCATCCGTGGCATCCGGGCGGGTACGATCCGGTCCCTTAGGCCTCCTCTTACGTTCCACTCGTGGAACCGACCTAGAGGAGTAGTATGAATAACAGACAATTCCTAATTACCGCCATGTTTTTCCTCTTGGTAATTACGGGGTATAATCAGTTTGTGGCATTGCCGCGTGCGCGTGCCGCCCAACAAGCCGCCGAGGCCCAGCTGCAACAACAAAACGCCTTGCAACAGCAACCGGCCGCTACCCTGGTAAGTACCGACGGAACAAACATTTCCTCCTTGGCGGCTACACCCGCCAAACCCGAAGAACTGGTCACGCTGGATTTGCCGCAAGCGGAGGTGACGTTCTCCTCCAAAGGTGCCGGCATTAAGACCTTCTTATTCAAAGATATTTTAGGCCCCGTGGACCTGACCCCGTATACGGGCGAAGGGTATTTTGCCACCTTGCCGCAAGTAGATTTTGAAGAGACGGCCCGCACCCCCGATACCATTACCTTCACCGGGAATTTAGCCGCCGGCGTACAGGTGGAAAAAAAATATCAGCGTATCAGTGAAGGGCTTTATAACCTTTCGCTTACGATTTCCAACCACACCGCCGCCCCCGTCAAACTGGCCGATTGGCAATTTAACTTTGGCCCGGGGTTGGCTACGGTTAAGAGCGAACTCAAAGATAACGAGCGTGAAAGCAAAGCCGTCTATTTAGTGCAAGAACAAGGCAAAAAAAACCCCACGCTGGAAACCTTCACTAAAAACGAAAAGCAACCCACCCTTCCGTGGAAGTGGGCCGGTATTGAAAACCGCTATTTCTTGGCGGTGCTCATCCCGCAGAACTGGACGCCCGGCAAACTGACGACCGAAAAAATCGTGATCGGTAAACAGAAAAAGTTTTGGGGTCTTAGCGAGGGCGATTTGCACGGTCCGCGCCTGCAAATTACCGTCCCCGGCGACGTGCTGCAAGCCGGTGCCGCTAAAACCTATGACAGCAAGTTCTACTTCGGCCCGAAAGATTACCAACTCTTCCAAACCCCGGCGTATGAACCGTTCCGCTTTGAACGCAGTATTGCGTTTGGGTTCTTTGGCGCGCTAGGCAAAATTGCCCGCAACGTGTTGGAACTTTTCTACAAATGGACGGGTAACTATGGCGTAGCCATTATTATGATTACCATTTTACTTCAACTCATCTTGTGCCGTTTTACCGTGATGCAACTCAAATCCGCCGCGCAGATGAAAAAAATTCAACCCGAAGTAAAACGGATTCAGGAAAAATACAAAAACGACCCGGCTTCTTTGCAGCGCGAAACGTTGGCGTTGTATCAAAAATACCACGTCAATCCGCTGATGGGTTGTTTGCCGCTGCTCATCCAATTGCCGATTTTCTTGGCCTTGTTTAATGCGTTACGTACGTCGTGGGCGTTGCACGGAGCCAAGTTTGTGTGGTGGCTGACGGACTTGTCCGCCAAAGACCCGTATTACATCTTGCCTATCTTGATGGGGGGCGTGATGTTCTTGCAGCAACGGGGCAATATCCCGCCCGGAACCGACCCGGCCCAAGCCGCTATGTTCAAATATATGCCGCTGATTTTTACGCTGTTATTTATGAACTTCCCGTCGGGGTTGGTGCTCTACTGGCTGACCAACAGCCTCTTAACGTATGCGGTTCAAACACTCGTCAATAAAAAACTGGTAAAGGTCCAGTAAGGAGATTTTTATGTTAAACAAAGTTAAAACTCAAGGTAAAACGATTTCGGAGGCTATTTCCAAAGGCCTCAAAGAAATGCACCTGCGCCGTGATCAGGTAGAAATAAGCGTGCTGGAACATCCGCGCAAAGGGTTTTTGGGCATTGGGGCCAAACCTGCGGTGGTGGAAGTAACCAAAAAGCGTTGGATGTCCGACTCGTTAGACAGTGAAATTTATATGGACGTCCCCAAACGCCGCCGCGGCCGTAACGCCAAACGCGCCGCCAAGGGGGGCCGTCGTTCTTCTTCCCGCCGCCACAACAGCCGCCGCGCCAACGACGCCGAAATGACTACGCGTGAACCGCGGGTCCGCACGCCCAAAGCCAATGAACCGCAACTCTTGCCCAGCGAGGCCATCCAAAACGCAGTCATCCCGGAAAATATGCAAAAACCCATGGAACTGGCCAAAACCTATGTGACCGACGTACTGACCCACATGGGCATCAAAGCCGAAAACGTCCACGTCTGGTGGGATGAAAAACAACAACGCATTTTAGTAACCTTTGATTGCGACAAACCGGCCATCGTTATTGGCAAAGAAGGCAAAACGTTGGAAGCCATCCAATACTTGTCCACCTTGGCGGTAACGCGTCAGTTTGATATGCCGATTTCCGTCGTCACCGATACGCAAAACTATTGGCGCAAGGCCGAAGATAAAATTGAGGCCGATATCGCCCGCGGAATTGATATGATTAAACACGGGGCGTCGGTATTTCGTTTCCGCCCCATGAGTTCCCAACTGCGCCGCTATATTCACCGCGCGGTAGAAGGTAACGAATACGTACAAACCACTTCCGAAGGGGAAGGAAAATGGCGCAAAGTGACCCTGCGCCCCACGCAAAAAGCGTTGGATGAAGCCAAAGCCGGCATGGCCCCGGCGGATTTTGTACCGGGCGTAATCGGCGAGGATATCCCCGAGGCAGAACCGGTCTCTACCGAACAAGCGGCTACGCAAGAAGCCGCCCAACCGGCCGAGCAACCGGCTACGCAAGAAGCAAACCAACCGGCTACGCAAACCCCGGCTCCCGAAGCGTACGAACCGTTGCAACTGGAAGAACTGTTGCTCGGATAAAGGCCCCAAATGTTGGTCGAGGACACATCAGTGCCGCTAACCGAATCACTCGTCTTGAAAGTGGCCGCAATAGCGTCAGAGGCGTTTTGTGACGTATACTGGGCCTTCTTCGTG
>ONQH01000019.1 GCA_900319885.1 Candidatus Avelusimicrobium ruminicola | reverse complement strand
CGAATGCGGATTGTACCGGGTATGAGCAAGTTAACCAATGTCACGATATTACTGTTGACCCTACTACGTGTAGTGAAGGGGAAACCCGTCATGTGAACCACAATTGTACTGGTTCCAGCGGGGAAAGATGTGAAGGCGGTACTTGGAAACATTTTGCAAGCACGGATGACGGCACTCCCCAGCCGGGCGATACCACGAAAACCTGTTCCACGGGGGAAAGTGTAACGTGCACCTATGAATGTAATACTACAACCGGAGCCTGGGAACCGAAATGTGAGGCATGCCCCACCTGTACGGAAGGGGAAGAACAGATTACATCGTCCAAATGTGGTAAAAAGAGCGGCAAGCGTTGTGTAAGCAATGCGTGGGTTTCTTTTACAGATGAACCGACCGATTTAACACAGGATGAAAAAGAGAATTGTACTTGTGAAACTAAACCGCAAGACGAAACGCAGGAATGTTCCGAAGGAACCGGAACGCAAACCCGTTCTTATGAGTGTAATTCAAGCACTGGGAAATATGAAGCCGGCGAATGGACGGGGGAGTGTACTCCTGAAGAAGAGTGTAACCTTTCTTATACGGAATTAACCTCTTATACAGGGGAAGACACATGCGATGGAAATAATGAGGAGCAATATGCTGGCGTTCCTCCAAATCATGAATCCTGCTATGACATTTATTATAATCCTGGCAATCAGACCACAACGACCGGATGCCCTCACTCATGTACGAAGTCTTGCCCTTCAGGAACAACATGTGTGTGTGTGGCGCAACCTGTGGCGGGTAACCCTGCTGGTACTTATATTGAAACATGTAGGAGAAATAATTCCTTCCCGGGTGGACAAACTGGGGTTGGCACTGGGGGTACAGCGGTAACTTTTGGAAGGGACTATTATAGACTAATAGAATGTCAGTAAAGTAGTAGTTGACACAATTTTCCCCCGGCTTGATCCGGGGGATTTTATTTGCCTTTGCCGGAAGGAGTCCTTGCTATGGGCGCAAGGGTGTATTTGCAAACCGTTTGTTTTTTGCTATACTGATTTTATAAATTAGTTGTGAGGTTGTTATGAGCGAAGTCATTTTAACAGATGCCAATTTTGAACAAGAAGTGCTAAACGCCAAAGAACCCGTGCTGGTGGACTTTTGGGCCACGTGGTGCGGCCCGTGCCGTATGCTTGCCCCTGTGGTGGAAGAATTAGCCAACCAGTATGCGGGCAAAGTAAAAGTCTGCAAATTGGATGTGGACCAAGGGATGAACACCGCCGGGAAATATCAAATTTCGTCCGTGCCTACGCTCATTGCGTTCAAAGGCGGGCAGATTGCCTTCCAAACGACGGGTTTGCAATCTAAAGACGGTTTAGCCGCCAAACTAGACGAACTACTTAAATAACTTCATCTTCCCGCCTTGCTTGCCGGGGCGGGAAATTTCTTTCCCTTTCCTTTTTATAATATGACACAACCTACGCCGCAGTTTTATTTAATTGACGCTCATGGGTTTTTGCATCGCAATTATCATGCGCTTCCTAAACTGTCCACCTCTACCGGGTTAGAAGTGGGGGCGCTCTACGGGTTTTTGCGCTGGATTTTGAAAATGCTCAATACCCAACACCCCGATTACGTAGCCGTGTGTTTTGATTCTCCCGGCGGTTGTGCCCGGCGCAAAGCACTGCTGCCTTCTTACAAAGCCAACCGCGCCGCGCCGGATGAAGCGCTGGTGCGTCAACTGAATTTAGCGCGCGATTTGGTACGCCAGTTGGGCCTAACCGTAGTGGCGCAAAGCGGCATTGAGGCCGACGATTTAATGGCCTTTCTCGCACGTCAGGCCGCCAAAGCCCAAGTGCCCAGCGCGCTCGTCACGTCCGACAAAGACGTTTATCAATTCTTAAACGAGTGGATTTCTATTTGGCCCTCGGGCAAAGACGCTATCAAAGGGCCCGAAGCCGCGGTGGAAAAGTTCGGCCTGGAGCCGCAATTTCTGCCCGATTATTTTGCTTTGGTTGGGGACGCTTCGGACAATGTGCCTGGCGCAGAAGGAATCGGTCCCAAAGGGGCAGTGGAACTCATTAAAAAATTCGGCCACTTGGAAGATATTTTGCGTGCCGCCCACAACGGGGACCCGCAATTAAGACCCCTCCAACTTAAAAAATTACTTGCCAGCGAAGAAATGGCGCTGCTTTCCAAGCAACTGGTGGTGTTTGACCATAGCCTCAATATGCCCTTTGTGCTGGACGATTACCGCGTGCACTTGGCAGACCGCGCGACACTGGCCAACTTGTTTGCCCAATATGAATTTAAGAATTTGCTGGACCTTGTCCCCGGGCAATCTGCCACGAAACCTTTGTTCCAGGCCCCCGCCCCCGTGCAACAAATGACGCTCAGCGACGCCTTAAAACAAGCACAAAGCGCCCCGCGTGTGTTTGTCCATGCCGACGAAGAACGCGTGATTGTGGGCCTAAACGCCACGCAAGCGGCTGTTGTGCCGGTGGCGGAAATGGAACCGTGGGAGTTGGGCACGCTTAAACAAATTTTTCTAAATGATGCCATTGAAAAAATCGGCTATGATTTGAAACTCACCTTGCGCCTACTGGACTTAAATTTAGACGGGCATTTTTTGAATTGTTTTGACGGGCGGCTGGCTAAATATTTGCTGGACCCGTCGGGCGATTTAAGTTTTAGCGGGTGCGTAGCGCAGTATTTTTCCGCCACCGTGAGTGAAGAAGACCCCGTGGCTTTGCTGCAAACTTACAACCAATATATATGGCCTCTGCAAGACAAACTGACCCAGGCCCTTCAAAAAAGCGGACAGTATGACTTGTACCGCACGCTGGAACTGCCGCTGATGATGGTGCTGGCGGATATGGAGTGGCAAGGACTTCGCATAGACCCGGCGTGGCTGGAAAGTTTTAAGGTCCTCTTGGAGCAAGAAATGCAAGAGTGCCAAGCCGCGGTGGACGCCCAAGCCGGCTACGCGGTCAATATCAATTCTCCCAAGCAACTGGGCACCTTACTGTTTGAAGAAATGAAAATTCCGCCCGTGCGCAAAACCAAAACGGGCTATTCTACCGACGAAAGTGTACTGGAAGAAATTGCCGACACGTACCCGATTGCCCGTACTATTTTGGACTATCGCGCCAGCAGTAAACTCAAATCTACCTACGTAGATAATTTGCTGCTCCTGGCGGATGAAAATAATATCGTACACTCGTACCTGGATCAAACCGGCACGGTTACGGGGCGGCTTTCCAGTTCCAGCCCCAACTTGCAAAATATCCCCGTGCGTACCGAAAAAGGCCGCCAACTGCGCCGCGCCTTTTGCGCTGCGCCGGGAAATGTGCTATTAAGTGTGGACTATTCGCAAATTGATTTGCGCGTACTGGCACACGAAAGCCAAGACCCCATTTTAATTGACTCCTTCTTAGAAGGGGGGGATATCCACACGCAAACCGCCGCGCAGGTGTTTGGCGTGATGCCGCTGATGGTCACGCCCGAAATGCGCTCTAGCGCAAAAGCCATCAATTTTGGTATTATATATGGACAGGGACCGATGGGCCTGTCCCAATCACTAGGCATATCTTTACGCGAAGCAAAAGAATACATAGACAATTATTTTAAGAATTACCGTGTAGTGCGCGAATGGATTGATAAAAATATTGCGCTTGCCCGCCAAAACGGATATGTCAAAACAATGCTCGGCCACGTGCGGTATTTGCCCGAGTTTAATATGGGGATTGGCAGTATGGCCTCGTTTGCACAGCGTGCCGCTATCAATACGATTGTGCAGGGCGGCTCGGCCGATATTATTAAGAAAGCCATGCTGGATGTGTTTAACGCGTTGCACACGTCGCCCGTAAAAATGCTGATGCAGGTGCACGACGAACTGATTTTTGAATTACCGCAAGCCGAACTGGCCCAACGGGTGGGGCAAATTAAGGAACTGATGCAAAACGCGGTCAAATTGCGGGTGCCGCTTTTGGTAAGTGCCAAGGCCGGCAAAAACTGGTACGAACTTGAAAAACTTTCATGATGAGTTTTCGCAATAAATCAAAATGGGTGATTGGTCTTACGGGCAGTATGCTTAGCGGCAAAAGTACCGCGTTGGCGTACTTTGCGCGCTATGGAGCGTGCACGCTTTCGTGTGATGATTTGGCGCGCGAACTACGCAGTCGTCATACGGTACAGCGCAAAATTCAGGCCGCCTTGGGCACCGCGGACAAAGCGCAACTGGCCAACTTGGTTTTTAAGAGCGCGGCTAAACGCCAAGCATTAGAAAATATTTTGCATCCGCTTTTATTAAAAGAAGTGCGTGCGCAGATTAAAAAAACGGATAAGCCGTGTGTGGTGGTGGAAGCCCCGCTACTCTTTGAAGCCGGGTGGGATAAACTGACTGATTTGAATATCGTCGTGCTGGCAGACCCAAAGACGTTGCCCGCGCGGCTTAAAGAACGTAACCTTACCCGGGCCGAATTTAACCGGCGTGCCAGGCACCAGTGGCCGGATGAAAAAAAAGCGCAACATGCGGACGTGGTATTTTTTCACGCCACCAAAGCGCAACTGAAAAAAAGCGTAGAACGATTTTGTAATGTTTTAGAAGTATTACCACATCAATAGGAGTAGTTCATGGAAGAACAAGCAAAGCAGGAAAAATCTACCAAACCTGCCAAAGAAACCAAAGCCGCTAAGGCCTCTGCCAAAACGGCTGTAGCAGAAAAACCGGCTTCGGCCGCCGCGGATAAACCGCGTGAACAACGCCCGGCGCGTAACAATAACAACAATCGCCCGCAACCGCGTGCCTTTAATAATAATAACGCACAGCCGGTGCGCCAGCCTAATGGCGCTAAAGTATTGGACGCGCGCGAACTCAATAAACTAAGCGTGGCCGAACTGACTAAACTGGCGGTGAATTACAATTTAGAAGATATTTCCGGCCTTCGTAAACAGGAACTCATTGGCCGCATTATGGCTATCCAGGCTAAGCAAAACGGTTCCGTGTACGGTGGAGGCGTATTGGAAATTCTGCCCGACGGTTTTGGCTTTTTACGCTCGGAAGAAAACAACTATCTCTCCAGCGGAGATGATATTTACGTCTCCCCTTCGCAAATTAAACGCTTTGGTCTGCGCAAAGGTGACACCATTGAAGGCCTCATCCGCCCGCCCAAAGATAACGAACGTTACTTTGCTATGCTCCAAGTGCAAAAAGTAAACGGGATTGAAACCGATAAAATCTACAACCGCCCGTTATTTGAAAACTTGACACCGTTGCACCCCAACGAACGCTTTACGTTGGAAATGGACAAAAACTCCATCACCCAACGCGTGATTGATATGATTGCACCCATCGGCAAAGGGCAACGTGCGCTGATTGTGGCTCCGCCCAAAAGCGGGAAAACCATGATTTTGCAAGCCATTGCGCACTCTATCGCCGAAAATTACAAAGATACCGTGCTGATGGTGCTACTCATTGATGAACGCCCCGAAGAAGTAACCGATATGAGCCGCAGCGTCAAAGGCGAAGTGGTAGCCTCTACCTTTGACGAACCGGCTGACCGCCACGTCCAAGTGGCCGAAATGGTACTTAATAAAGCAAAACGCTTGGCCGAACAAGGCAAAGATGTGGTAATCTTGCTAGACTCCATTACCCGTTTGGCTCGCGCATACAACACGGTAGCCCCTTCTTCCGGCCGCGTACTGACCGGCGGTTTGGAGGCTACGTCTTTGCAAAAACCCAAACGCTTTTTGGGGGCCGCGCGCAACATTGAGGAAGGCGGTTCGCTTACCATTATCGCCACCGCGATGATTGAAACCGGCAGCCGCATGGACGAAGTTATTTTTGAAGAGTTCAAAGGAACCGGCAACAGCGAACTTACACTGGACCGCAAACTTTCCGAACGGCGTATTTTCCCGGCGGTAGACATCAACCGCAGTTCTACGCGCAAAGAGAATTTGCTCTTAAGTGAAGATGAACTTAACAAAGTGTGGATTATGCGTAAAGTCCTTGCTCCGCTGAGTTCTGTGGATGCGATGACCATGCTGCTTTCCAAACTTACAGCCACGAAATCAAACAAAGATTTCTTTAAGCAAATGGAAGTCAACGCATTTTAGTGTAGGGCGGGGAAAGAAACTTGTTTCCAAATTCCCGCCAGATATGCTATAATAAAGTACAAGATTTTGATAAGGAAGACAAAACAATGAAAGAAAAATTACACCCCACGTATGAATTCGTAGAAGCGGTTTGTGCCTGCGGCAACAAATTTATGACCCGCTCCACCGCTAAAACCCTAAAGCTGGACATTTGCTCCGCTTGCCACCCTTTCTTCACCGGTAAACAAAAATTACTGGACACCGAAGGTATGGTAGAAAAATTCAACAAACGCTTTGCCAAAACCGAAGGTAAAACGATGGTTCGCAAACCGAAAACCGAAGTAAAGGCCAAAGCCAAACTCAAAAAACCGGTGGCCAAAAAAGCCGCAGTAAAAAAACCGGCTGCTAAAAAAGCCGCTAAAGCTGAAAAAGCCGAAGCCAAAGCTAAATAGCAACGCTTTATAAAAAGAGCAGACTACCGCAAGGGGTCTGCTCTTTTTTCATAGGAAAACTTATGGATACCTCTAAATACGCACAAGAATTTGAAACGCTGGAAAAAGAATTATATTCCGGCAATTTGTCCGGCGCCGAACTGACCAAAAAAGCCAAACGCCACGCCTTCTTAAAACCCATTATTGAAAAAGAAAACGAAATCGCCCAAACGCAAAAAGCCATTGCTGATGACCGCGCTCTCATTGAGGCCGGCGAAGATAAAGACTTGGTTAAAATGGCGGCTGAAGAACTGGCTGAACTGGAAGCCAAACTGCCCGAACTTCAAAAAGAACTGCGTATTTTGGTGATTCCGCCCGATCCGAACGATTCCAAAAATATTTATTTGGAAATTCGCCCCGGGGCCGGGGGAGATGAGTCCGCCTTGTTTGCGGGGGAACTCTTGCGCGTGTACCAGCACTTTGCACAAACCAAAGGCTGGACGACGGAAATTCTGGAATTTACCCCAACCGGGCTTAAAGGATGCAAATATGTGAGTATGTTTATCAAAGGCGACGGGGCCTATTCGTGGCTGCGTAACGAAGCCGGCACCCACCGTGTACAGCGCGTGCCGGATACGGAGACTTCGGGTCGTGTGCATACCTCTACGGTTACGGTAGCCATTATGCCGGAGGCCGAAGAAATTGATATTGAAATCCGCCCGGAAGACTTGGAGTTGGAAACTTCCCGCGCCGGCGGACACGGCGGGCAGAACGTTAACAAAGTGGAAACTGCCGTGCGCATTTTGCACAAACCGACCGGCATTGTGGTATCCTGCCGCGAAGAACGCCACCAAGGCGCCAACCGCGAAAAAGCGTTGGCTATGCTTCGCGCGAAACTTTACCAGATTGAAGAAGAAAAACGCAACAAAGAAATTTACGACGAGCGCAAAAGCCAAGTAGGGACCGGGGACCGCTCGGAAAAAATCCGCACTTATAACTTTCCGCAAAGCCGCGTGACCGATCACCGCACCAACATTTCTTATCATAATCTTTTGGAAATTATGGAAGGAAATATTGAGCCGATTTTGACCGACTTACGCACGTACCGCGTAGAACAAAAACTCAAAAACTTGCAAATCTAATGACGATTGCCCAACTCTTGCAAACAGCCACTGCCACGCTTGCGTCCGCCGGCTCCGATGAGCCGCAAGCCAACGCGCAGTGGCTCTTGGCATTTGTATTGGGCGTTACGCGCACGTGGGTACTGGCTAACGCCGATTTTGAAATTTCTGCCAAAGACCACGCTCTCTTTGAAAAACTACTCGCCCGCAAAGCCGCCGGCGAGCCGCTTTCACATATCGTAGGGTTTCAACCGTTTTGCGGGTTGGATATTTTGGTCACGCCGGATGTGCTGACGCCGCGCCCGGAAACCGAAGATTTAGTAGAGCAAGTGAGTGCCCATTTTGAACGTAAAAAACCGTATGCTTTTTTAGATATGTGCACGGGGAGCGGATGTATTGCGGTGGCACTGGCTAAAAAATTCCCAAACGCGCGCGTACTGGCAGTAGATATTTCACAAGCGGCGTTACAAGTGGCTCAGCAAAATATTCGCAAACATAAAGTAGAGGACCGCGTGCAACTACTCCAAAGTAACTTGTGGGAAGAAGTAATGGGCACGTTTGATTTGATTGTTGCCAATCCGCCTTATATCCCTACTGAAAATTTGCAAAATCTCACGCGTGAAGTGCGTCACGAGCCGCGCCTGGCCCTAGATGGCGGCGCAGACGGATATGACGTTACGCGTCCTTTGTGCCAAGCGGCAGACGGATTTTTGAACCCGGGCGGACTACTGGCCCTAGAATTAGATGACGGACAAGCGTGGCCGCTGGCACGGGGACTAGCCGAAATCGGCTGGCAAGCCACGGTAAAAAAAGATATATTTAACGTAGAGCGTTTTGTGTTTGCAACGCGTAATTAGGAGAATTTTATGGATCGGTTTTTAATTGAAGGCGGGAAAAAATTATCGGGCACGGTGCACATTAGCGGCAGCAAAAATGCCGCGCTACCCATTTTGGTGGCTACGTTGTTAACCGACGAAAAATGCGTACTTCACCGCGTACCTAATTTGCGCGATGTGCGCACGACACTTAAAATTTTGGAATATCTGGGTAAAAAAATTACCTATCAAAATAATACCGTTACCGTGGAAGCCAACGGTCCGCTTAAAAATAATTTGCCTTACGAACTGGTTAAGCAAATGCGCGCCAGTTTTTGGGTGGCCGGGCCGTTACTTACGCGCTTTAAGGAAGCGGATATTCCGCTGCCCGGCGGCTGTGCCATTGGCGTGCGCCCGGTAGATATTCACCTCAAAGGCTTTGAAAAATTGGGCGCCCAGTGCGACGTGCAATCCGGCAACGTCATCATCCGCGCACAGGAGTTAAAACCCGCGCAAATTGTGCTGCGTTTTCCTAGCGTGGGCGCTACGCAAAATTTGCTGATGTGTGCCGCACTCATCCCGGGCGAAACTATATTGGAAAATACCGCCAAAGAGCCTGAAGTAGATGACGTGGTTTTATTCTTAAACAAAATGGGCGCGCAAATTAAGACGGACGAAAAAGGACGGCTGCTCATTAAAGGGGTAAGTAAAATGCACGGGGCCGAACATACCGTAGTGGCGGACCGTATTGAAACAGGTTCGTTTATTTTGGCTGCCGCCGCTACCCGTAGCGACGTAACCGTGGCTGATTGCGTGCCGGAACACAACGCGATTTTGTTAGATGATTTGCGTGAGGCAGGCTTTACATTAGACGTGACCGAAACCGCTGTGCGGGTGCACGCGTATGACGGGCCGATTGCTCCCGTGCGGGTGCGTACCGCGCCTTACCCGGGGTTCGCTACCGATTTACAGGCCCCGTGGATGACGCTCATGGCTTTGTGCAACGGAACGGCGGAAATTGATGAAGATATTTTTGAAAACCGCTTTATGCACGCGCCGGAACTGGTGCGTATGGGGGCCAATATCTATACGGAAAAAAGCGTGGCACGTGTAACGGGAGTAAAACAACTTTCCGCCGCCCACGTGCAAGCATCGGACCTACGCGGTGGGTTTGCGCTGGTGATGGCGGGCCTGTGCGCGCACGGTGAAACGGAAGTGGAACGCGTCTATCACATAGACCGCGGGTACGAAAATTTAGAGCAAAAATTAACCGCGCTCGGGGCTACGATTCGCCGCTACAACCCCGATAAAAATGAATTTTAACGACTGGTTTTTAGACTTGCAAACCCGCACGGCTCCCAACGCCGGGGAGGGTTTGGTGGCCTTTGAGGCGTTGCTAAAACGCGTGGGAAACCCGCAACAAAATTACCAAATTATTCACGTAGCCGGAACGAACGGAAAGGGAACGGTCTGCACCCTTTTGGCACACGCGCTGGGGTGCGGCGGATTGCAAACGGGGTTATTTGTTTCGCCCCATTTATGTAGCCCTACCGAGCGTATCCAACTAAACGGGCAGTCCATTTTAGAAGAAGATTTTATATCTTGCGTGCAAACCGTCCTGGCGGCAAAGCAAGAGCCGCTTAATTTTTTTGAACTGATTACGGCGGCGGCCTTGGTGTATTTTGCCCAAAAACACGCGCAATACGTGGTGCTGGAAACAGGCCTGGGCGGGCGCAAAGACCCTACCAATGTGTGTGCTCCTGTGTTATCTGTTATCACTTCTATTGGCCTGGACCATACCGCTATTTTGGGGGATACCCTCGCGCAAATTGCACGCGAAAAAGCCGGCATTATTAAACCGGAGGTGCCGGTTCTCTGTGGGCCTGTGCCCGACGAAGCGGCGCGCGTCATTGAACAAACCGTTTTGGACCGGCACGCCCCGCTGACGTGGGTGCAAGCCGGGGACCCTTTTTATGAATACGCTTGCGATTTTGTAAACGGGTTTACCACCTTGCACACAGCCGACCAACAGGAGTGGGATTTGCACTTACTGGGTAGTAAGCAAACGCAAAATGCGTGCTTGGTCTATCACGCGGCAAAGCGACTGGGCGTGCCGGATCCGGTAATTAAAACCGCATTTCAAACCGTGAATTTGCCGGGCCGTTTTGAGCGGATAAAATATCAAAATTCCACCCTTATTTTAGACGGGGCGCACAACCCACAGGCCCTGGAGGCGTTGCTAACTTTTTGGCAACGTACCCCCTATGCGTTGCAAAACCCCACGCTTTTGTGCGGATTTATGAAAGATAAAGATTTCCCGGCTATGTTGCGTCGGCTGATCCCGCATTTTGCGCGGGTGATTGTAACGCTTCCCCCGTCTACCCGGGCGGCCACGCAAAACGAGTTGGGCGATTTGTTAAACGCGGAGAACATTACTTTTGTGCCGGATTACCGCCACGCACTCACGCAGGCGCTAACGTCTAGCGTGGTGCTTTGTACGGGGTCGTTTTATTTGGTGGGGGCCGTGCGCGCGGCACTGGGGGCG
>ONQH01000018.1 GCA_900319885.1 Candidatus Avelusimicrobium ruminicola | reverse complement strand
CGCCCAAGAAACATACGGGGTTATATACCGGGAAGGATAACTTATACGCAAGGCGTATGCGTCTTTCAAGAACCCTTGAAGAACCGCGGTCATGTAGGGCACATCTGCCCAACTAAAAGTAATATCTTCCGGTACCCGGCTATTATATTTTATCACTTTCTGCCAGGTTCCTTGCAAATGGAGGAAACCTACGTCGGCCTGCGCCTCAATTTGCCCGCGCGTCCCTACCTGGCGGAAGGCCCCGTACGGCAAATCTTTTCCTTCCGCATTGACGTACGTGCGGTAGCGTTCCTGGCCCCCTTTAATCAAAAGCACCGGGTTCTTAATACCGGCAAAATAATAAAAAGGCAACCAGCGCACCCCCGCTTGATACATTACGGACTCGTACCCCAGCGCCTGCGGTTGAAGGCCGATTTCCCCCAACACGTCAAAAGAATCACTCAGTTCATAACGAACCTGCAATTCAAAACGAGACGTGGACCCCGCCTCATCAATTTCTTTATCGCTCATGCGGTAATAACCGTATTTAGGGGTTAAAATCCAGCCGTTATCCAGGTTGGCCTCGTAACTGGCGCGCATGGCAGAATATCCTTTTTCGCCACCTACGCTTGCAAAACGCAACTGCCCGTAGCATAAAGCACACGGGCAGAGCAGTAAGAATAAACTAACAAGCGCAGTTTGTAAACGCATGAACTACATTATTTGGTTTTTTTGGTTTTGGCTTTAGCCGCCTTGGCGTCTTCTTCTTGTAAGAATTTAACGTAGTTGGTGGCTTTGCGTTTTTTCCAAGCACCTTTGTGGTATCCGTAACCAATGATGAGCGGGATAAGCGTGGTGCATTCGCCGTAAACCATTTGTTCCAGCGCGGTAGATACTTTGCCCCAGCTGGAAGCTTCTTTTAAGGTAGAGCCGGATAATGCCCCGTCGCGCACGTCAGCCACAGTAATTTGTACCGCGTATTTGTGCATGGGGATTTCGGCCCCTAACGCTTCGGCCGCTACTACGGTATCTTGCGCAAAGTTTTTCGGCACGCCGCCGGACCACATCATAAGCCCGGTTTCTTTGGCTTTCATTTTGATTTTGGTCAGTTCCAAGAAGTCTTTGGCGCTGTCAATGGAAATATGCGCGGCAGGATTTTCAGCCTGGTGCATGACAAAACCAAACCCGGCAGAGCAATCGCTAAAAGCCGGCACAAATATCGGTACCCCGTATTTGTAGGCGTTGTAAACTACAGAATCTTTGCCTTTGCCTTTTTTCTCAAGCCATTTACCCATTTCCCAAATAAATTCGCGGGAAGAATACGGGCGCGGCTCTAAAGCGTTGCAAATTTTGTAGATGGTTTCATCGCATACTTTGAGTTGATCTTCATCAATATACGTATCGTAGATGCGGTCAATGTGTAAGTCGCGCAAGAGGTTATCGTCTTGATTGTACGGAGTACCAATGTAGTGTTTGAAACCGAGCGCTTCAAAAAAGTCTTGGTCTACAATGTTGGCCCCGTTGGATACGATGGCATCTACCATGTGATTTTGAATCATATCTACGATGATTTTTTTCATACCGGCCGAAATCAAAGAGCCCGCAATACACAAGATAACGGAGCAATTTTTATCGTTAAGCATCATGTTGTAAATTTTACTTGCCCGGGCCACTTCGCGGGAGGCGTAGGCCATATTCTCAAACGCTTCCACCATCGGCACCACATTGTACTTTTTCATATCAATGTGTTTGATTGTGTTTTTGAGAAAGTCTTTCTTTGTTAGTTTTGCCATTTTTGATTTCACCTCGTACTGGATTTTTGTACTGCTATTTAGTAAATTATATTAAATCGTAACGTAAAATTAAAGATTTTTAAGGAGATTTTTATGTACCCCCAATTAGCCCAAACCGATCCGGAAGTTTTTGCCGCCGTCTCTAAAGAATTAAACCGCCAACGCGAAAAACTGGAACTAATCGCTTCAGAAAATTTTACTTCTCTGGCGGTTATGCAAGCACAAGGCTCTATTTTAACCAATAAATATGCGGAAGGCTACCCGTCCAAACGCTACTATGGCGGGTGCGAATTTGTAGACCAAGTGGAAACGTTAGCCATTGAACGCGCCAAAAAACTCTTTGGGGCCGAGCACGCCAACGTGCAGCCGCACTCCGGCGCACAAGCCAATATGGCGGTTTATTTTGCACTGTTAAAACCCGGTGACACCGTGCTGGGGTTAAACCTTTCCCACGGCGGGCACTTAACGCACGGACATCCACTAAATTTTTCGGGCAAACTCTACAACATTATTGCTATGAACGTCCGCCCCGACACGGAAGAAATTGATTACGAAGAAGCCGCTAAATTGGCGCGGGAACACAAACCCAAACTCATTATGGCCGGGGCATCCAACTATTCCCGTATTTTTGATTGGAAAAAACTGCGCGAAATTGCCGACTCGTGCGGCGCGTATTTAGCGTGCGATATTGCCCACTACGCAGGCCTGGTAGCGGCGGGCGAATATCCGTCTCCCGTCCCGTATGCCGACGTAGTGACCACCACCACGCACAAAACGCTTCGCGGGCCACGCGGTGGACTTATTTTGTGCAAAGAAAGTTTAGCCAAAGCCATTAACTCGGCCGTGTTCCCGGGCACGCAAGGCGGCCCACTTATGCACGTGATTGCCGGCAAAGCGGTTTGTTTCGGCGAAGCGTTAAAACCGCAGTTTAAGACGTATCAACATCAAATTAAACTTAACGCGCAAGCGTTGGCTAACGAACTAAAAAAACGCGGCTACCGCCTAGTAGCCGGCGGCACAGATTGTCACGTAATGTGCGTAGATTTGCGTAGTAAAAAAATGACGGGAAAAGTGGCAGAAGCCGCACTGGATAAAGCCGGCATTACCGCCAACAAAAACACCATTCCCTTTGACCCGGAAAAACCGTTTGTCACTAGTGGGTTACGTATTGGCACGCCTGCTATCACTACGCGCGGGATGAAAGAAAATGATATGGTGCAAGTAGCCGCGTTTATTGATGACGCACTTACGCACGCGGCGGATGAGAATTATTTAGCGGGGATTGCCAAACAAGTAAAGGAGTTTTTGCAAAAATTCCCGTTGTACCCAGAACTGTAAAAGAGGTATTTTTACCAAACAAACACCCGGCTTAATAGCCGGGTTTTTTGTTCAAAACACTAGGCCTTTTGGCCGAGCCTTTATAGGCCTTTGGACCCTTGTGAGTTTTCTTCTAAAACCCTATAGTATAAGTAATGAGAAACAAAAAATTATTTCTGGTAGCCTTGCTGGTTATTTTTGCGTTGCCCGTTCAGGCCATTAAGCCGATTCGGGTGCAACGAGCCGTTTCAAAGGCACGCTCTGTGGTTTCCGGTTCCGCTTTAGCCAACCGTGCGGCTACTGCCCGGCTACACGATTTTGCTTCCCGCGCGGCCCAAATGCGCGAGATCAATACTGCTTTTTTGAAAAACGCCTTCCGCTACCGCAAAAAAGTGTTTGAAGTGCAAATTGCGACAGACGGACGACATACCGCCTCTGCTTTTGCGCTCAACATACAGGGACGCGTGTGGGGAGTAACCGCCGCACACGTAATGCATAATATCAGTTCAAACCCTTTTATTAAAATTAAAAAGGGAACAGAAACCATTTTGGCCCCTATCCCGTCGTGGCATATTGGTAACAAAATCGGCAACGACGTAGCCATCTTTGAAATTCCGCAAGAAATTTTACCGCATATTGAAGTGCTGTCTCCTTCCAAGCAAGCACTGCTGCCCGCTACGCAAACGCAATCTCCGGCCTTTGTACGAGGAAACTATACTTTCTTGCCTTCCGAAGACGTGTTATTTGTGGGGCCGCACCGTATCTTTCTTAGAGACCAACTGCGGCGCGAAGCCACCGGCTATTGCGGCTCGCCGGTATTAGTCAATGGCGAAGTGGTGGGGTTGCACGTGGGCGTATATTCCCTGGAACAAATACGCACTAGCGCGTGGAGTGATCTTTTAAACAAAGAACGGCTTTCTATTCAATCTCCGCTGCATACGGCCTCCCCCATTTCCCATGTACTGCAACTGGCCCACGAGGTGGAACCTGCCGCAGTATCCCCCGCGCCTACCCTGCTTAAAGTATTAGGGCATACTGTTCGTCCTTTAGCCGCGCGGGAACAATTAGTTTCTGTTGCGTTATTAAGAAATGGGGTTTTCCAACAGGAAATTCACGCCCACCCGTTTATGAATTTTGATAAATTGGAAGAATTTTTTGAACTGCAAGAAAATGACGTCTTACGCCTTACCATCAATCAACCCAAACCCTATTCCCAGCGGGTACAAACCGTACTGTATGACGTAAACGTATCCACCGGCGAAATAAAAAAATGGGATAGATAATTATGAAAAAATTTCTCTTGCTTATACTGTTTACGAATTTACTTATACCGCTAGATGCGGGAGGTATTAAGCGTCCTGCGCTTAAGCAAATTCATCCCAAAAACGTAACGCGTATATCCCAAATAGCAAAACGCCGATTTGAACAAAAACTTCGGCGCATCACCCAATTATCAACCCCGGGATTTACAAAACATCCCAAACCTGGCCACCCGCTCCCGTACACCTTTCAAATACAACGCTTTAACGATTTGGAGTCCGAAACCGCCAGCGCGTTTGCCATCCGGTTATTCGGCAAACCGATAGGGGTTACCGCCGGGCATGTAATGAGCAGTATTCGCCAAGCCCCTTATATCAAAATACAAGCGGGCGCACAAACCGTGTTTGCCCCTATCCAAAAATTTCTCATCGGCAATTCCAACAGCAACGGGTTAGATTTGGCTATCTTTGAAATTCCGCCTGAAATTCTCCCCCATGTAACGGTTTTGGAACCGTCCGCACGAGCGCCCATAACCGGCGAATTTTTAAGTATCCCCGGCTTTGCCAATGGGGAGGCCCTCTTTGTCCCGCAAGAAAGAGTGCTTATTACCACCCCCACCAAATTACTACTTCAAAAAACGGACACAGCGGGGTTACGCGGTTTTTGCGGTTCGCCCATTTTAGGAAAAAACAACAAAGTACAAGCCATATATATCGGCTTTGTTAACAAAGAGATATTGCCTCATTTAAGATGGTTACAAGATTTGCCCCGCGATGTAACTGCCAATATGCCGACTTTTCATATGGCTATTCCTGTCCAAGCACTAAGTGATCTGGTGGAACTGGCAGAAGCCGGCGCAGCATCAAAAACAGGAAGAATGATGTCTGTCCTGGGGCATCCGGTGGGGCTCCTTAAACCTACCGAATTTATTGAGTCTATTGAATTGCTTCGCCAAGGGGAAAGAATAGGCTTTATTCAATACAATCCGCTCATTGATCCGGGGCGTTTGGAACAATTTTTTGAACTACAAGAAAATGATGTCTTGCGCCTTACCATCAATCAGTCTAAACCCTTTACCCAGCAAACACAAACCGTGCTGTATGAGGTAAACGTATCTACGGGGGATGTAACCACTGTTACGCCCTAACTATTTTTACTTAAGAGAAAAACGTATGATGAAAAAATTATTATTTTCTGTACTTATTTTAAGCCATTTGGGCAGCAGCGTGTATGCCCTGCCTAAAATAAAACGCGTGCGCAAAGCCCCTTCCACCCGGGTGGTCCGTCAACCCAGCGTGGCACAACTTTCACGCTTGGCACAAACGCATTTGGACCGCAAACTTACGCAAATTACACACGTAAAAGAACGCTTCCCCGCGCGCCCGCTCCGCCAAGGGCACCCTTTTACTTCTACCTTCCAAGTACAAAGTTCCACCGCGGTAGTCCGGCCGGAAACTGCCTCGGCCTTTGCCATTGAACTCAACGGAAAAACGTGGGGAGTAACAGCCTCCCATGTGATGAAAAATATTTCCTTTGACCCTTATGTAAAAGTACAAAGCGCCCCGCACACTTTCCACCTGGCACCTATCAAAACCGTTTTTAGAGGAAACCCCGAAGGCATGGATATTGCGCTATTTGAAATTCCACAGGAAGTTCTCCCGTTTGTGAACGTATTAAAACCCGCAGAGCACGCCCCCACCGCCGGCGAAAAACTTAATATCCCCGGCTTTACGGGCGGCCAACCTCTACTGGCCCAGCAACAGAAAGTTTTGTATGCCACTCCGCTCAAATTATTCTTGCAAAACACTTCCGAAAAAGAATTACGCGGTTTTTGCGGTTCCCCACTTTTAGGCAAAGACAGCAAGGTGCATGCTATTTATGTGGGGTATGACAGTGCCATGGAATTGCATATGTACGACTGGTTTGCCGATTTACCAATGAACGTGCAATTGGAAATGCCCAACCTGCACTATGCTATCCCTGTGCAAATTTTGCAAACGATGGCCAACTGGGCCGAAAAAAATTCTTCGCCACAGGCCGGGAAATGGATGCACGTGCTCAATAAGCCGGTGGCCCTTTTACATCCTAACGAGTATATTATATCGGTAGAGCAATTCCGTAATGGGGAAAAACTGGGGCGTATACACAAACATCCTCTCGTAGACCCGGAACATTTGGAACAGTTTTTTGAATTGGAACAAAACGATATTTTACGCGTAACCATCCGCCGTCCGCAGACCCGCGAAACACCCACCGCCTATAAAGCGTACGACATTAACGTATCTACCGGTGAAGTAACGGAACTGAGCGAAAAAGACCTTTTTGGTCCTCTGCCCGATTGGCGGCACTCAAACAAATAATTCTTTAATTGTTTAACAAGGCTTGGGCGGCTGTATTTCCGTTTTCTGCCGCTTTCTCCAACCAGGCGCGGCCTTGCGATTCGTTACGTTTTACACCCAATCCTTTCGTATAGATTTGGCCCAATACATATTGGGCAGAAGCATCATTTTGTGCGGCGGCTTGTTCAAAAAAGCGAATCGCCAGCGGCACGGATTTACGGGTCCCTTGGCCTTGCAGCAGCATAAAACCTGTCATATATTGCGCTTGTGCATGGCCTTGGGCCGCGGCATTTGAAAACCAGGCAAAGGCATCTTCAAACCGGGCGGGATTTTCCGTATACGCCGCAATGCCCATTTGATATTGGGCCGCCGGATTTTTAAGTTCAGCCGCTTTGGCAAATAAATGGGCGGCCATCGCTTCATCTTTATCTACTCCTTCGCCTTTGGCATATTGGTCAGCCATTTCATACGCCGCCTGCGAAAGTTCTTCATTGGAATTTTCCCACGCTTTTTTGAACCAACTAAACGCAGTAGCATCCTCTTGCATAATGGGTGTTCCGTAGCGGTAACTTTGGCCGATTTCTAATTGCGTTTGCGGATCCGGTTCGGCGGTTTGTAACGCTTGCATAAAACGGGTGAGTTCCTTGTAGAGGGTGGGGTCTTCGGTGCTCAGCGCCTCCACCTTGGCTTTGGCCGGGCGAAAATCGGCCGCGGCGGCTTGCATATACCAATAATACGCTTGGCCTGTATGTTGCGGCAAATTCGTCCCTTGCATATATTGATTGCCCAGTTCATATTGAGCCTGCGGAAAATTTGCCTGCGCGGCGGCTTGTAAATACGTAAGCGCCGCCGGCAAATCGGCCGGTGTTAGTTCCCCTTTGCTGTAAATATTAAAAAGTTCCCACGCGGCTTGGCTGGACCCTTGTGCCGCGGCTTGCTGGTACCATTCCAACGCTTGTGCTTTATTGAGTTTAGTGCCTTCTCCTTTTTCATACGCGTGTGCCACCGCCAGCGAGGCCGCCGCGTCCCCCGTTTGCGCTAATTTGAAATTTTGCGTAAAAGCACGCTCGGCCGGCGTGCGGTAAAAAGCAAACGTAAACAATCCTACCGTTAATAAAATACCTAATAAGGCAGTAAAAAATTTTTTCATAAACCCTCGGTGCAAATAAAAAAGGGAAGAGTTTACACTCCTCCCTTTTATTATACTTTTTTAAGTGGGTTATTTTGCCATCACAAAGGGCATCTGGTCTCCGGCCATATACGTCGGCATACGTCCGTCCCATTTATCAATGGCTTTCAGTTGCGCTTCCACTTGACGCAGTTTAATTAAATTGTCAGACACTACCTCACGCTGTAAGCGTAAAGATTTGGCTTCCGCTTCCGCCTGCAGAATTTTCTGTTCGGCTTCCTTCTTTACTTTTTCAACCAAGTTGGTGGCGCGTTTGGCTTCTTGTTCGGCGATTTGTTTTTCTTCTACCGCCCGTAAAAATTGCTTGGAAAATTCAAAATTTGTAATGGCTACGTCCGATACAATAACTTCTTTTTCAGCCATTTTTTCTTTTAGAATTTCGTTTAATTCGCGCGCTACTTCCACACGGTTGGCAATTAAACTATCGGCGGAATATTTAGCAATCACCGCCTTTGTCCACTCTTCTACCATCGGTTTTAAGATAGTATTGGTATATTCCGGCCCCAAGTTACGGTAAATAGATTCTACCGTTTTGGGCAAAATGCGGTGATTGACTGCCAACGTCAGGCCCACCGTCTGCAAATCTTTTGAAAACGCCTCTGTATTAAATGAATCTTTTTTAATTCGTACCGAAAATTTTTCCACGCTATCAATAAACGGCATTTTGAAGTGGATGCCTTCGCCATATGCGCCGACCAATTTACCAAAGCGCAGTTTCACTGCTACCGTACCGGCAGAAACCGTGAAGTAAGAACTAAATGCCGCTAATGCCAAAAAGAACAGCACTACCGGGATAAAAATCATAAACCCATTTATTTTTGTAGGGGTCACGTCTCTCATAATTACCTCCTAAGTAAGATAATTTATTATATATTTTTATAATTTTGCTGTCAGGGGCGGCACAAAAAAGCCCGGTCCTATGACCGGGCTTTTTTAGTTTCAACGAAACTTATTTATCTACTACTTCGGCTTCTACCACGTCGTCTTTTGCACCTGTGGCATTGGCTTGGGCCTGAGCACCCGCATTAGGTTGAGCACCCGCTGCTTGCGCTCCGGCGGCCGCGCCTTGTTGCGCTTTGTACATGGCTTCGCCCAATTTTTGGCTGGCCTGTAAAGCCGCATCAGTAGCCGATTTAATCTTGGCGGCATCATCACCTTTGAGGGCTTCTTTGAGGTCGCTTAAGGCTTGCTCAATTTTGCCGCGTTCTTCTTGGCTGACTTTATCGCCGTATTCCTTCATGGCTTTTTCAGTTTGGAAGACTACACTGTCGCCTTGGTTTTTGGCTTCAATGATTTCTTTTTGCTTTTTGTCTTCTTCCGCAAATTTCTCCGCTTCTTTTACGAATTTATCTACTTCCGCATCACTTAATTTGTTGGAAGAAGTAATCGTAATGTGCTGTTCTTTTTGCGTACCTAAGTCTTTGGCGGTTACGTTCAAAATACCGTTCGCGTCAATATCAAAGGTTACTTCAATTTGCGGCACACCGCGCGGAGCTGGCGGAATTCCGTCCAGGTCAAATTTCCCCAGCGGCACGTTGTCCTTGGCCATAGGACGTTCACCCTGCAACACGTTAATGGTTACAGCCGGTTGATTGTCAGAGGCCGTAGAGAACACTTGCGTTTTGCGCACCGGGATGGTGGTGTTGCGTTCAATTAAGCGCGTGCATACACCGCCCAAGGTTTCCAAGCCCAAAGACAAGGGAGTAACGTCTAGCAAGAGCACGTCTTTTACTTCACCCGTTAAAATACCGGCTTGTACGCTAGCACCAATGGCCACACATTCCATCGGGTCAATGCCGCGTTCAATTTTTTTACCCACGAGGTCTTCCACGTATTTTTGCACAATCGGCATACGGGTAGGACCACCGACCAAAATAATGCGGTCGATTTGGCTGGTCGTTAAACCGGCGTCGCTTAACGCTTGGTTTACAGATTTACCGCAGCGTTTTACAATGTCGTCTACCAGGCTTTCCAGTTTTGCGCGAGATAGCGTCATTTCCAAGTGTTTAGCCCCGTCGGCGCCGGCAGTAATATACGGCAAGTTGATATCCGTTTCCATGGTGGTGGAAAGTTCAATTTTTGCTTTTTCGGCCGCGTCTTTTAAACGTTGGGCCGCTTGTTTATCTTTAGACAAATCAATGCCGGTTTGTTTGCGGAAGTCATCCGTCATCCATTTGATGATGGCGTTATCCATATCCGTACCACCCAGTTGGGTGTCGCCAGAGGTGGAAAGCACGTCAAACGTACCTTCTTTGCCCATTTCCATAATGGTTACATCCAGCGTTCCGCCGCCAAGGTCAAAGACCATAATTTTTTGTTCTTTACCTGTTTTATCAATCCCAAAAGCCAAGGCAGCCGCCGTCGGTTCGTTTACCAAGCGCACTACGTCCAATCCGGCAATGCGGCCTGCGTCTTTGGTGGCCTGGCGTTGGTTATCGTTAAAATACGCCGGCACGGTGATAACGGCTTTTTCCACGGGTTCACCTAAGAAGGCTTCGGCATCTTTTTTTACTTTCTGCAAGACGAAGGCCGACAGTTGTTGCGGGGTAAATTCTTGACCGCGCAAATTAAATTTATAGTTTTCCCCCATTTTGCGTTTGAAGGCGGTTACGGTACCTTCGGGGTTGGCGATGGCCTGACGGCGAGCAGGTTCGCCCACGAGTCTTTGTCCATCTTTGGTAAACGCCACATAAGACGGAAACGCTTTCCCGCCGATGGAACTACCTTCCGCAGACGGGATAATCGTCCCTCTGCCGCCTTCCATCACAGCCGCTGCTGTGTTAGAAGTTCCTAAGTCAATACCAATAATTTTAGCCATAATACTTCTCCTTTTGTTGAAATTTTTAAATTAGTTTTCTTCTTTGGCCTGGCCTACTACTACACTAGCCGGGCGCAATACTTGGTCTTGCATCATAAACCCCATTTTCACTTCGTCTATGACAAGGCCGTCTTGTTTTTTTTCTGCCGGAATCATCGCTACTACTTCTTGCGTGTCCGGGTTATACGGTTTGCCTTTAACCTCCATTTTGGTAATGCCTTCGGCACGAAAGGCCTTATCCAGTTCTGTTAAAATCATACGCATCCCATCTTGCAAAGCCTTGGCGTCCTCTTTGCCAGTTTGCAACTGCTGTTGCTGACGAAGTAATACTTCGTACATCGGGAGCATTTTTAAGGCGAAATCTTTTTTGCCATAAGCGATCAAGGCTGCTTTTTCACGTTCGGTGCGTTTGCGGTAGTTGTCAAATTCTGCGTAT
>ONQH01000043.1 GCA_900319885.1 Candidatus Avelusimicrobium ruminicola | reverse complement strand
TGGGGGTATACGTGATGGTTTGGGCGGAATTATTTTGCTTGGCCGAGGGCACGATACACGCTGCCAGCAGCGTGAGCATGACACCCATTAACCAACATTTCCCGTATGCGCGCATATTAAAACAACAACTCTTGGGCGATTTTGCGGCCCATGTGTTCATACGCCTTGCGCGTGGCTACACGTCCGCGCGGCGTACGCGCAATAAAACCGGCTTTGATTAAAAACGGTTCAATAACATCCGTTAAAGTATCTACCGATTCCGATACCGCTATGGCTAAGTTTTCCACGCCCACCGGCCCGCCGGAGAAACGGTCAATAAGGGCCTCTAAAATGCGTTTATCCACGCTGTCTAGGCCTTCGCTGTCAATGTCTAAACTGTCCATAGCCGTCGTGGCAATATCGTGCGTAATAATACCTTGGCCTTTGACTTGGGCAAAATCGCGCGCCCGGCGTAATAAGCGGTTGGCAATACGCGGGGTCCCGCGGGAACGTTTGGCCAGTTCGGTTAACCCGTCACGGTCTGCTTCTATATTGAGTAAGCGTGCCGAGCGGGCTAAAATATCGGTAATCTCAGGCACTTCGTAAAAACCCAAATTAAATACAATGCCAAAGCGGTCACGTAGCGGGCCGGTGAGTAGGCCCGAGCGCGTGGTAGCCCCTACTAACGTAAAATGCGGAACTGCTAATTTTAACGTGGTGGATCCGGCCCCTTTACCGGTATTGATAAAAAACGTAAAATCTTCCATGGCGGGGTAGAGGGCTTCTTCCACCGCGGGGTTCAGGCGGTGAATTTCGTCAATAAATAAAATATCGCCTTCGGCCAGTTCGGTGGTCAGCATGGCGGCTAAATCACCGGGGCGAGCCAGCACCGGGCCGGAAGTAACTTTAATATTTACGCCCAACTCTTTGGCTAAAATGTTGGCCAGTGTTGTTTTCCCTAAACCGGGCGGCGCGTAGAATAAACAATGGTCCAGTGCTTCTTTGCGGGATTTGGCGGCTTGGATAAAAATACGTAAATTTTCTTTGAGTTTTTCCTGGCCGACAAATTCGTCTAGCGTGGTGGGGCGCAAGGCGGCCTCTAATCCGGCGGATTCGTCGGGCAGTTGGGTAACATCTAATATTTCGTTTTGGTTGCTCATTTGGTTAACACCCGCAGGGCCTCTTTCACAATATTTTCCAACTTTTCAGTGGGTTTTACGCCTTGGGCGTGCAGTTTTTCAAGGGCCCGGCGCGATTCCGCCGCCGAATACCCCAGTGCACTTAACGCTTCTAACACGCCGGCCATATAAGGTACTTCATCGGCCACTTTAATTTTGGTCTGCCCTTGAATAGAAACACTATCCATTTTATCTTTTAGGGACGTGATTAGTTTTTCAGCGGTTTTAGACGTAAAGCCAAAAATGCTGGTTAAAATTTTAGGATCGCGTGAAATAATGGCGTGATGAAAATCCGCCACCGAACGCAAGGCTTTATTTAAGTATTCTAACGCTTTTTTAGGCCCGGTATTGGGGATGGCGGTTTTGAATAAATACCAAAGTTCTTTGTCTTCTTTGTGGGCAAATCCGTACAGTACCGTGCCGTCGTACGGCGAAATAGATTCCGCTATATAGAAGGAAGCCTGCGCGCCTTGTACCAAGTCCGCGGCGGACGCGGTAGGCAAATTGATTTCATACCCTACGCCCCCACAGACCAGGATCACACCATCTTCGCGCACTTCCAAAACGTTGCCGGTTAAATACGCAATCATATCGTTATTGTAACATATTTAAGGCGTCACCGTGCGTAAGGCCCGGCCGGGTTAAAACCGCCCGCCTACTTTCACTCCCACGTGATGAGTTCCGTCATCCATGTTATGGGTAAAGTTTACGCCAATAGGCAGCGGGAAGCGCCACAAGCGGTAGGAGAGCGTTACGCCTACGCCACTATGCGGCACATAGTGGTTGCCCCCTGAAGTGATATAGGCAAGTTCATAAAAGGGCATTACGCTAAGTAACCCGGTTTGATTGCGTAAAATAAAATAGGTAAAACTGATGCCGCCCGATACGCCCCCTTTGCCGCGCTGTTCCCGGTCGTATAGTCCCATATCAAACAACAGGTCCGAAGATTCAATCAGGTCGCTAAACGGTGCGTCCAAGGCGCGTTGGGCTTTGGCAAAGATAGCAAGGAGGTGGCGGGTTTTTAATTCCCACAATAAACCTCCGCCCAGGGATAACTTGTTGATATGATAATCGCTCCCGGTCCAATGTCCGCCCGCGGTGTAAGAAATTTCCGCCAGTTTGCCCATGCGTACCTGAGGCAAATTGCGCAGCGCTTGGTCCTTGTCCGACAGGCCAATCCCCGCTAACGCCCCCATGTTCAAATCCGGGCGGATGTCGTCCGCATATTGAAACCCGAAGGTTACGCGGGAGTGATTGCCGCTATCCAAGGCGTCGTTTTTGTATTGGTAATAATCATATTGTGGGGTGATAAACGCGCTCCACACGCTGGAGAATTTACGTCGGTAGGTAAACGACCAATCATCCCGCCGGGCGTGAATTTTGCCCAAAAAGGCGGATTTGTGTTTTCCTCGGTCATCCGCCGCCGAAAAAACGCCCGGAACGCTGGCCCAGCCGTTCTTGTAGAAGTGTTGTTCGTAGTTGAGGTGCGTGTAGGCTGTATAGAATAAATGGTCCCCTAGGGAAATCCCGCCATGCGTGGCAAAGCCATCCCGGCTACCCCCTACAAATACAAAGATGCTTTCCCCTTGTTTGAGTAAGTTGCCGCTGGCCAAAGATAAACCAGCAGAGCGTTTTTTGCCGCTAAGGGCAAAGGCCATAGGAAATATATAGGTGCGGTCGTCCGCTTTGATGTGTAAATCTACGCCTTCTTTGCGTTCTTTTTCAATAAATTCCAACGTTTTGAATACGCGCAGTTTATGCAGTTCTTCTTGCGCTTTTTGATAGGCTTGCGGCGTAAATAAATCGCCGGGTTTTAAGCGGAAACGGTTTTTGAGGGTTTCTTCACTCATGCGCGTGGTTTGCGCCGTAACACTATGTACTTGGGTAGCACATACATAGAAGGGCAAACCAAGCAAAAGCAAGGATAATAGTTTCTTCATATCTTATATTATAGACTTTCCCAGGAAATTTGGCGAGCCGAAAAATTGATTACTTATTATGTTATAATAGAGCAAGGAGTTTTTATGGCTAGACGCGATAAAATAAACTATTACCTGGACTTGGCTGATATTGTTTCCCAACGGGGAACCTGTTTGCGCCGCCGCTATGGGGCGGTCATCGTTAAAAATGACGAAGTAATCTCTACCGGATATGCCGGGGCACCGCGCGGACGTAAAAATTGCTGTGATTTGGGGGTTTGTATCCGCCAGCAATTAAATATTCCTCGCGGAGAACGTTACGAATTGTGCCGCAGCGTACACGCTGAAGCCAATGCCATCATCAGTGCTTCGCGTGACAAAATGCTCGACGCCACTTTGTATCTTTCCGGGCGTGAAGTAGCCACCAACGAATATATCAAAAACTCCAATTCCTGTTCTATGTGTAAGCGGTTAATTATTAACGCCGGGATCAAAAAAGTAATCGTGCGCGACAGCGCGACGGAATTTCGCGAGATTGATGTGCAAGACTGGATTGATAACGACGAATCTTTAGCCGGTTCTAAAGGATATTAGTTAAGCGATTTTATGTGGGGCATCCTGCTTGTTGTCTTGCTGTGTATAGGGGTAACAGTGGCGTTTTGTACGTCGCGTTCCGTCCGCTTGAAACAGATGGCGCGCACGTTGCATTTGCGCTATGATGCCACCGTGGAAGACTTGCTTACCCCGCTGGCCTGCCAAAAAATATATCTGTTTACGCGTGCACTTCACAAGTTTAAGCAAGTGCTTACTTGGCGGGAACCTACTGCTTTTATCCGTCTGTGTGAAGCATATACTTTTACCCCGGGGCAGCGCCTTCCAACGCAACATTTTACGCTGGCCGCGGCCGAACTGACGGGGGGAAATATGCCCTCCTTTATTCTGCAGCCGCGCACTTCTGCCGATACCACCGCTACGCACCCGGCCTTGCCGGCCGAATTAGCCACCCGGTTTACTTTAAGCGCACCGGATCATTTTCAATTTCCGGCGGAAGTCATTGGCCTATTAAAAGCCACGCCCATTTGCTACCTGGAGGCCGCCGAGTACGCTCTTGTTTATCACACGTATCAAACGCTTCCAGTACAGCAGTTACAGCCTATGCGCTTTCGTGTGCAACAGTTTATCCGGGCACTCACGCTGCCTTCTTCTCAACCTACTACGGCCACGTTTCGGGCGGCCTCCACGCTTTCGTTGGCTGAACTGCAAGCCGAGTCCTTATTAAAAATGCAAAGTCCTTCTCGCCCAGTCAATGCTTCCCCGAATACGCTACGTTTTGTTTATTTAGCGTTTGGGCTGGCGTTTGTGTTTGGCGTGTTATTTGTAGCACAATATGTGCTACGTCATCTTGTACACTAATTGTAAAATAAAGCGACGATAGGGTGTCGCAGCCGGTTGCTATCCTATAAAAGTAGTTCATTTTTTACAGGAGAAATATTATGGAATATATACTTATGTTATTGGTGGCTGTTTTAGTAGGACTGATCTGGATGCGTAAACGTCCCCTTAGTAGGTGCAATGCATATTATTGGGGAGTGCTGGGGGCTATAACAGCCTATCAGGTAGTGTTCTGCCCGTACCGGCTTTTTCGCGTTCTTTATGATTTGGGACATTTGGTAGGATAAAGAGCGCCCTTAGCATGCAAAATATCTTTTAGTTGTATAAGAGTAGCAAGAGTCCCCTAACGGGGACTTTTTTACAGGTAAAAACGTGCGACAAAGCGTTTGTCGCACCCTCATGATATGCTATAAGTAACTTACAAAATAGGAGTCAACTTATGGCATATTCATATGAAGAATACCGCGTATTTTATTATGTAAACCAGCTGATGGGTTGGTTGGAAAACAATACGCTAGCAAAAGGCGCTGTAGAGCGTAACTTATATCAATGGACGAAAGGCTACCGTCTGCCCCAGCCTCACCAACGACCTAAAGAGAGTGAATCGGCCTATATCCACCGGGCCGGAACCTATTGGAAAAAACGCATGGCGCAATTAGCCAAGAAATCTAGTCTTCAACCGGTCAGTCCCCTTGGCAAGAACCTGGATTTCCTGGCCCAGGTATTTGACTTTACGGATAATGAGAGGATTATTGTGGAGTTTTTATCTCTTTTCACCGCTACGGAGTTAATGGGACGGTTTGCTTGCTGTTGCAATGAACATGTTACGGGCAATTTGTCCATGTTATTATATTTGCTGCATTGTTCCCGGCATGAAATAGATAAACTGATTGGAACACATAGCAAACTGCGTAAATGGGGCCTTATTCAGTCCACGCGGATGGGTAACCAGCAACTTGTATTAGAAGAGAAAACGTCCCATTTTCTTATGACTTCCTTTCCGGATGCTACGGCGCGTCAGCAAGCTTTGGTGGGGGAGCGATTTACATGTGACTGGAAACCGAAGGATTTTCCGTTTGTGCCGGAGACCTCCTTTGCGGTGAAACTGTTTCAAACAGCCGGGCGAGAAAAGGGGTGTAATATTTTATTATACGGAGAACCCGGTACGGGTAAAACCAGTTTTGCCGGCATGTTGGCCGCCAGTGGGGGGCGCAATCTATATACAGTGGCAGAAAATCGCCCTGAAGAGGAGGAAGCAGCCAACCGGCTGCAAGAACTTTACCGAAAGCAAGCCATTATGGCTAAAATACCCCAAGTGTGTTTGCTCTTTGACGAAGCCGAGGATGTGTTCTCTGCTGTGTACAACAAAAAGGGACGTTATAATAAAGTGGAGATAAACCGTCTTTTGGAAAATAATTCGGTTCCGGTTATTTGGACTACCAATAATATTCAAGAGATTGACCCCGCTTTTATCCGTCGTTTTACGCTGGCTATTTGTTTTGAAAAACCGGATATTTTTCTTCGTAAAAAAATGTGGAAGAAGTATTTGGAACAGAACCAATTACATACAAGTGCCCACACGCTCCATCACCTAGCCAGCGAATTTGAAATCTCCCCGGCTTTAATGGCCGGGGCCACGCGCGCGGCCCGTTTGACCAAAGGGGATATCCAAACCGTAAAAAATCATGTGGAAATCATGACAAGAGCCTTAAACGGAGGAAATGAGGTGGCTTTCCCGACGGACAATAAAAGTAAATTTTATCCTGCGCTTATTCAGGCCGATACGGACTTGGTGGCCCTGGCTAAACAGATTAAACAACTGGGGCAACTGAATTTCTCGTTGTGTTTGTATGGGGCCTCGGGTACCGGTAAATCGGCCTATGCGCGGTTTTTGGCGCACCAACTGGGATTAGAGGTTTTTCAACGTCGTGCGTCTGACTTGATCAGTCCCTATGTGGGAGAAACGGAACAAAATATTGCCCGTGCTTTTGCGAAAGCAAAAGCAGAAAAATCTATGTTGATTTTTGATGAGGCGGATTCCTTTTTGCAGGATCGTTCCCGGGCTATGCGTTCTTGGGAAATCTCCAGTGTAAATGAAATGCTTACGTGGATGGAGAATCATCCGTATCCCTTTGTTTGTACAACGAATCTTATGGAGACCTTGGATCCGGCTAGTTTGAGGCGGTTTAGTTTTAAAGTAAAATACAGCTATTTAACATCGCAACAAATATGTCAGGCCTTCAAATGTTTCTTTGGCTTGCATATCCCAAAAGAGGAGGTGACACATTTGACACAGTTAACCCCCGGTGATTTTGCGCTTATTAAAAATAAAGCCACCCTGTTAGGGCAAAACAAGGATGTGTCGGCGATTAAAAAACTGCTGGAAACCGAACAGCAACTCAAACAGAAACATAAGGGGATTGCTGTGGGTTTCCAGGTGTAAGGGAAAACTAAGCTTGTCGGATGTATTGGGTAAGTTGTTGGCGTAACAGGTCAGCCAAAGCAGTGGGAGAAATTACCCGGATATGGGGTAACCAACGCTGAATTTGAGGGAGCACTTGCATATAATTGGCTGTTTTGCAACCAAGCAGTAAGGAGCCATCTTTGTATTCTTTCTCAATTTTTTGGTGAGGGAAAAACTCTACTTCCTTAAAATACCCCGCCACTTGTTTGGCTACTTTAAGTTTGATTTCCAACTGTTGCCGGGAATCAAACCAAATATTAGGAGACAGCAGCAGTTTTTCATCAACGCCGATAGGGGTAAAAGAGGCGTCTTGCATGTGCACTTTCTCAATACGTCCAAGCGAAAACTTCATGTATGTATTGCGGTTGTTAAGCGTGATCAAATACCAAAATCCGTCAAATAAGGCAATTTTTAAGGGGCGAAGTTGGCGGTTCCACGCCCGCTTGGTTTGGGAAGAA
>ONQH01000074.1 GCA_900319885.1 Candidatus Avelusimicrobium ruminicola | reverse complement strand
TTATGTATACGCGCGGATTTACGTTAATGGAAATGTTAGTGGTGATAATCATTGTGGGAATTTTGGCCGCGGTGGCTGTTCCGCAACTGCAACTGGTTTTGTGGAAAACCCGTTATTCCAGGTTATTAGTGTTCGGGCGGCAACTGGCCAAAGAGGTGGAGTTTCGCGCATTGGAGCAGGGGAGCTACCCAGTGGAGCCGGAATTACAGGAATTCCTCCCAGAGGGCTTTGAGTGGAAAGAATATAAGGGTTTGCCAGGAGAAGGGGTATATAAAAAGGACGGTATTAATGTATGGTGTGCCGGCAGAGCAGAGCGCGATGAGAACGGAAACAAGATCAAAGCAAACTCCTGCCAGTTGATTGGACTTAATTTTGATGATTTAGCCTATGAATCTATGGGGCTAATTGTTAACTCCCGTGTAGATGATTCTGAGGGAGAGGATAGCCCTTTTGCGCACAGTGCAATTTGTGTGGCCATGAAAATAAAACAATCTCCGCATTATGGGTTTGACCATGCCATTTGTAAGAGTCTTGGCGGAAAGCTTAGTAAAACCGCTTGGTTTATATATTGGTTGTAACTCCTATAACATTTTTGTATAATATATCTATCAATTTAATTTTATTTTTAGGCAAGAGTTAAACAAAATGGTAGCCAAAAATAGTATTCTTATCCTCGCGGCCGGTAAAGGCACGCGGATGAAATCCAATCTCCCTAAACCGCTCCACGCGGTATGCGGGTTTCCTATTCTAGCCCATATTTTGAAAGCAGCCCAGGCCTTAAACCCGGGGGCTATCGGTATTGTCATTGGGCATGGGGCGGAGCAAGTAAAACAAACCGTTTTAGACCAAAAAGAAGCCTGGGGCATTACGGCCCCGGTGGAATTTTTTGAGCAGACCGACTTGTCCGGTTCCGGCGCGGCGGTCAAAGCTGCACTTCCCTTCTTGCAAAAACACGAGAACGTGATGATTTTGAACGGGGACACGCCGCTGTTGCAAGCCGAAACACTGCGCCAAATGCAAGGGACCTTTGAAAAGGCCCAAGCCGGCGCGTTGGTGTTAGCGGTCAAAGTGCCTAATCCGTTTGGCTATGGCCGCATTGTTCGGGGCGCCAATAACCAATTTGAAAAAATCGTGGAAGAGGCTGATGCGGACGAAAAAACGCGCCAAATTGACGAAATCAATAGCGGGATGTATGTGTTTAACAGCGCGGCCCTTGAGCAAGCCCTCAAGCAACTTAAACCACAAGGCCCCAAGCACGAGTATTATTTAACCGATACCCTTTCTTTTATTAAACAAGCCGGCCAACCGGCTATTGTGTTTGCCACGCAAGATTATACCCAAGCCTTAGGCGTTAACAGCCGCGCACAACTGGCTGAGGCGGCGCAAATTATGCGGGCCCGCATCAACCGGTTTCACATGGATAACGGGGTAACGCTTATCAATCCGCAAGATACGTATATTGATGCGGGGGTACAAATTGGGGCAGACACGGTCATTGCTTCTGGGTGTTACCTGTTGGGAAACACGCAAATCGGGGCTAACTGCACTCTGGAAAGCAGCGTTTACATTTATAATTCCGTCATAGCCGACCACGTTACCTTAAAATTGGGCACGTATATTGAAGAAAGCGACGTAGCCGAAACCTGCCAATTAGGGCCTTACGCGCACTTGCGTCCAAAATCCGTTTTGAAAAAGGGCGCCAAAGTAGGCAACTTCTCCGAAATTAAAAAAGCCGTTATCGGGGAAGGGTCCAAGGTCAATCACCTTAGTTACATTGGCGACACGCAAATGGGTGCCGGGGTCAATGTAGGGGCGGGAACCATTACCTGCAATTATGACGGTAAAAACAAACATCAAACCGTGATTGAAGACCACGTGTTTGTAGGGTCAAATGTCAATTTTGTAGCACCGGTAACGGTGCATGAATATGCAAAAATCGGCGCGGGGTCTACCATTACCAAGGAAGTTGCTGCCCAAGGTTTGGCGATTGCCCGTTCGCGTCAGGTCGTTTTAGAAAACAAAGGTGTAAAAAAAGAACATGACTAAAAGTGTAAACGGCGATATGCGCATTTTTTCCGGTAATGCCAACCTGGCTTTAGCCCAGAAAATTTGCGAACACTTAAATATGGAACTGGGCAAATTGCGTGTAGAGCGCTTTGCCGATGGTGAAATTGATGTGCAACTGCTGGAATCCGTGCGTGCGCATGATTGCTATTTGATTCAATCCACCTGCCCGCCCGTCAACGAAAACTTGATGGAACTGTTACTTATGATTGATACGTTCAAACGTGCCAGTGCGGGTAAAATTACGGCGGTTATCCCTTATTTTGGCTACGCCCGGGCCGACCGGAAAGCCTCCCCGCGGGTACCGATTACCGCTAAACTGGCGTGTAATTTAATCACTCAAGCCGGGGCAGACCGCGTAATGGCGATTGATTTGCACGCCGGGCAAATTCAGGGATTTTTTGATATCCCGGTGGACCATTTGCGTGCCCGCACCGTATTTTTGGACTATTTTAAGGATTTTAAGCGGGAAGATCTAGTGGTCATTTCTCCCGACGTGGGTGGGGTAGAACGTGCCCGTAAATTTGCCGCCAAAATGGATGCGGGATTAGTTATTATTGATAAACGCCGCCCCAAACCCAATGAAGCGGTTGTCTATAACGTCATTGGGGACGTGAAAGACAAAATCTGTATTATTTTTGATGATATTGTGGATACAGCGGGTACGCTGACCACCGTAGCCAATAAAATCAAAGAACAAGGCGCGCGCGAAGTATATGCCGCGTGTGCTCATGGTCTCTTGTCACGCAATGCCATAGAGAAAATCAACAACAGTAGCATTAAAAAACTGGTGATTACCGATTCTCTGCCTATTCGTGATTTAGGGCCCAAAGTGGAAACGCTGTCTGTGTCGCATATTTTAGCAGACGCTATCCAACGCAACCACAATGGGCAATCCATTAGTGGAATGTTTATGTAATTTGTAAATACTTGGAGGAAATACAAGATGGAAAAAGTAACTATCTCTGCCGCCGCCCGTGAAGGCATTGGCGTCAAAGGCGCTCTATCCAAAATTAGAGCCGAAAAAAACATCCCGGCCGTAGTATACGGCGGGCATAAAGAACCTGTTAGCGTAACCGTAAGCGTAAAAGATTTGGAAAAAATCATTAAAGCCGGTAAAAATACGTTAGTAGAAATCAACTTAGCCGGCAAACCGGAACTCGCGCTCGTGAAAGAAGTGCAATACCATGCGGTAACCGACCGTCCGATCCACGCTGACTTTCAACGCGTAAGCATGAAAGACAAAATGGACGTGGTTGTCCCGATCCGCTTGGAAGGTACCTCTGCCGATATTGCCCAATACGGTGCTATCGTGGAACACATCATGCGCGAAATTGAAGTACGCGCTTTGGTAAGTGCTATTCCGCACGAAATCGTAGTAGATATTACCCCCATGACCATCAACAAAGGTATTGTGGCAGGGGATATTAAACTACCCGAAGGCGTAGAACTTATCACTGATAAAGAGGCCCCTGTGGTACACTTGGCCATTCCGAAAGATGAAGAAACGCCGGCTCCTGCACCTGCTGCTGACGCTGCCGCTGCTCAACCGGAAAGCTCTTCCACCAAAGGTAAGAAAGACGAAGAAGGCAACCTTACCAAAGGAACGGAAGCCGCTAAGAAATAGTTTATGCAATATCTCCTGGCTGGCCTGGGCAATCCCGGCCCTGAATACGAACGCACGCGGCACAATGTGGGATTTCGCATTGTGGAGGCGGCCGGGCGTAACTGGGGAGCCGAGTGGAAACCCTGGCAAAAGCTGGGAGAATATGCCAAAGTATCCGTGGCGGGGCATGACGTATTTTTGTTAAAACCCCACACGTATATGAATTTATCGGGTCAGGCTGTGAGCAGCCTGGCCCGGTTTTATAAAATTCCGCCCGAAAGGGTGGTGGTATGCTTTGATGATGTCTCTTTGGCGGTGGGCAAACTGCGCCTACGCGGCAGTGGGTCTGCCGGTGGTCAAAAAGGGATGAAAAACATCATTGAGCAGTTAGGGACCGATAAAATTGCCCGCTTGCGTTTAGGCATCGGCCCCAAGCCCGAGAAGTTTGATTTAGTCAATTTTGTTTTAGGGAAATTTTCCCGAGACGAAGAAAAATTATTAGAGCCTGCCTTAGAGCGTGCGGTCTGCGCGCTGGAAAGCTACTTCAAAGACGGCCTAGAACGGGCCATGAATCAGTTTAATTAGGTTTATCTTTCTTTTCAAAAGTAATTTTGGATAGTGCTTTCCAATAAGGGAATGCGGCCGCTACGGTACTAACTCCTGCTAAACAATATAGGTATTCTTTTTTTACGCAGAAACCATATATTAACGCTCCGATAGCCAATCCCAAAAAGAAGGATAAGACGAGCCATAAAGCAAATCTGTTTGGTGAAATAATACGCAATTTGAAACGGCTAAGACAAAATTCAATACCTTTTATCACACATAATAGGACGGTTGCCGTGCCTAATATGCCCATTGCCCCGTATGCGTGCATAGTTCCAAAGAAAACAAGAAGGATTAGAATACCTAACAACACAAACATCAAACATCCAAAAGACGATATAGGTTCTTGCTTTGCAGTTTGTGGGTTCTTAGAATTTTCTTTCATAAAAGTTTTGTGTGAAGTTTATTTTTGCTTAAATTGTATGTCAGCCAGTAACGAATTAATTTGTCGTAATTCTTTTTCTACTTGCGTGCGCAAGAAAGCATTTTCGTCTTCTAAATGGCTCCAGCATGTTCTAGTGGTAAGGGCTTTTTCAAAATATTCTATGGCTTTGTTCAAGTCCGGCTCGCACTCAAATCCTCCTTGCTCGTACATCAGGCCCATGTAGTAAAAATCTTCTAATTCAGGTTTTCGCGGCGCATTGCCGGATTCTACAACCTCTGCCAATTTTTTCACGCCCTGCGCAATTTTATGCCGGATTTCTAAATTTTCCTTCCAATAATCGGTTGCTGCGCCTGCATGATATTCTTTGGCTAACGCTTGCAACGCCTCAAAATCGTTATGTGCAAATGCCTCCCGATATAGGTCGCAAAGGGTTTCGTATTCGTCTTTTTTATATACTTGGCTTTGAAAATTTGATGGTTCCAAAGGTTTCTTTTTGATGGACAAAAAAGAAAAGAATACACTAAATAATACTACCCCAATGAGCCAAGCCGGTATAGGACTTGCCGTAAAGATGCAAATAGCAAGAATAAGCCCAACAAAGAATAAGAACACTCTTCCCATAGAATTATTTTTTCTCAAACGCCATGCAACAGTTTCCCAGCATGCACTTGGAACAATTACAAAGCCCTTGTGTAATGCGCAA
>ONQH01000029.1:11958-19634 GCA_900319885.1 Candidatus Avelusimicrobium ruminicola | reverse complement strand
TTACCATATTATTTAGTTTAATGCAAAAGACTCTCCATCATTTCAGTTTCTTTCAGCTCCAGTTCCTTTAGTAGTTGGAATATCTCACTGCTTGGTTTCAGCGGAGTATAACGATAGAACTCACGAGTAAAAGGAATCTCATAGCCAATTTTGTCAAACGCTTCATATATGCGTTCACGTACAGGTTTATCGCCTGGGCAAGCAGTCAGCAGACCAGGAACATTCTCAAATACAAATGCTTTAGGTTTTATTACACGAATAATATCTATATATTGATGTTTGAGGATGGCTTGTTCCAGCTTTTCTAAAATAGCCGGGGAAATGCTGTGCCACATGCGCGGCATTTTAATAAAATACACGTTGGATTGTGGGGGACGTACGGTGTGCTCGCTAAGGCGCTTAAAACTGGCGTGCCAGTTGGGCCCCAGCGACTCAGCCAATTGCCCTGCCAGGGTAAGAAGGGCTTTATCGCGCGCGGAGAGCGGCATCTTGTTTAGAGAAAATCCTTCCGCAAATCCATATCTTCCGGCGGCAATTTCCGCTAACGGGAATCCGGCGCGTTCTATTTCGTGCAAGTCGCGCTGTAAGGTGCGCGCGGAAAAACCAAGTTCTTTGGCCTCTTGCGTAAGCGTAATGCGGCCTTTATCTAACTTGTTAAGCAGATACAAAATGCGGGTAAATTTATGTAACGTAGCGGATTTAATCATAAGTTTATTATATTCTATTTCCTTCCTCGTGCCAATACAACAAGAGATTTTAACCGGTTTAAGATAAAACTATTCCCCCGCCATGGCTCGGGGGATTGCAATTTTAGCGATTGACGGTAAAAACAGGAACATGATATTGCTCTATCAATACAGCCAACAGGTCAATTAGTTTATTGTACGCATCTTCATATTTTTCCAAAATCTGCAATACTTGTTTTTGCCACAGATTTAGTTGGGATGACGAGGACGTTGGATCAAAGGAACTAAGTTTCAAACAAAAGGGGGAAAAGTTTTTTACTATATGATCGTGAAGTTGCTCCCGCACCGCTTGAATTTTGACAGGCAAGTCCGGCGGGTTTAATACCGATAGAGTTTGCTGTACAAAGGCCAGGCTCTTTTGCACGCTTGTTGTCATTTTAGTTTCAAAGCGCGCCCCTGTCCAACCAGAAACGCGTTCTGTCAAATCTTCTGCTACATGAATCATGTCCTCTACTTCATCAAAGAAACAGTGACTTAAATTTTTCATAAAATCCTTATCAATGACAACTGGTTCTTTAGGCAATAATTTCTGTATTTTTTGCATAGTGTTTTTCATGGATTTATTTACTGTCCGATCTTTGCTTTTTAGTACGATTTCTGTGTCTTGTGCCAGAGAGGCTAAATGCCCGGAATAATAGCCCGCCACCGCCCGCAGATAGTGCGCTACATCATTTTTAGAATGTGCGTGAAGTGAATTTTGCGCATCCTGGTAGGCGGCTTCATAAGCCTCTTTCTCTAAACGTATCAGTCCCCGCATTAAATAGCACATGCTTTGTTCACTGGGCATAAGTAAATAATCATAACGTAAGGCTTGCGTAAAAGGGAAGGTTTGTGGTTTGTATTGAAAGGACGTAATCCCTTGCGTAAAATACAAATACGCCTGATGTCTATTGTCTAATTCTTTCTTATGCATCTGGGCATAAGATAGGCATTTATTGGCCTGGGCAAATTTTTCTTGGGCTAAATAATAGGAGGCTTTTTGCAAATTCACGAAGGTTTTTGTAGCTCCCAGTTTTCTCATTTCTGTTAATAGGGTTTTGGCCGGCTTAAATTCTTCCAGTACCAAATAACTGTCAAAGGCCTGTTCCAATGCATCCAAAGAGGGGTGGTGCTTATATTCGGCCAGGGCTAGGGCCAGGGCTTCTCTGTCCTGGTCATTATTACTAAACCAACGGGCTTGCTGCAGCAGGGGAGAATAATGCGCTAGCCAAGCGGGAATCGGCCGAGCAATATCCACGTGTGGTAAGGGCGAGATGTTTTTTGTATGTGTCATAAGAGGCTCCTTTTTTAAGATTATATATAGGATAGCACAGGGGTACGACACGTGTGGTGTCGGAAAAATTTTTGATACTTTAAAAAACCCTTAGCTGTAAGTAGAAAAATATCCCGGTATGAGACAACGCAAACACATGTTGCGACATGGTGTTGTCGTGCGGGTTTATTATCTTATAGGTGTAGTAAAAATTAGATAGGAGAATAACTATGCCAGAACAAAAATACGAGTGTAGCAAATGTCGTCAAATGTTTACGTTTACCTTTCCGCCTGCCGGGATGAAATGCCCGTCTTGTGGTGGGCCGCTCTATCGCAGAGGGTAAAGTAGATGCCCCGGTCATCACGGTGGCCGGGGCTAGGAGAAATAATATGCAATTTGAATCTATTAAAGGTAATATGCAGCGTTTTTTGGACCTTATGCATGCGCATGGAGGGCCGGATGGTATGATTAAACACGGCATCCCTTGGGAAAAAGTGGCGTGGGGTAGCACCTATAACAGTAATTTTGACTACGTTTATTTTGAAATTAAACAACAAATAGATGAAAAAGGCGAGTTGCATTTGTTTGCCAAAAATGGCGACGAATTACTAGAACGCACGAAGCGGGATTTGGCCTACTCGTGCGATCTATACGACAAAGACGGCAAACTCCTTAACATTATGTTTTGGGGGTTTTGATGTGCTATCATACAAGTAAGAGGTGCGTATGAATTTATCCAAATCACAATACACAAAATACCGCAGTTGCCCTAAACGCTTGTGGCTATACCGCAACAAAAAAGAAGTGCTTACACAGCCAAGCCCCGCTTTGCAAAAAATATTTGACCGTGGCCATTTTATCGGCGAACTCGCTTGGAAACGCTTTCCTGGCGGGGTATTGGTTAAAGACGGCTACCAAAACCCGCAAGAGGCCATTAAACGCACGCAGGAACTCATGGCACAAGGCGTGCCGGCTATCTATGAGGCCGCATTTTGCTATAACGGTATTTTGGTATTTGTGGATATTTTGGAAAAAACACCCACAGGATGGAATCTCATTGAGGTAAAAAGCAGCGGAAAGAAAATTGCACCTATTTATTTTGACGATATATCTATTCAGCGTTATGTGCTTACGCATTGTGGAGTTACACCAGAGCATTGTTATTTAATGCATGTTAATTCCGACTATTTTATGGGAACGGACGAGCCGGACCTAAAACAACTTTTTTCGCTAACGATTATGGATGATGACTTGTTTTCACATGAGGATATTGAAGAAAATTTGGCTGCTATTGAAGAACTGCTTGCCAAACCCGAACCCTCTGCGGAACTTAATAAAACCGCGTGTGGAGATTGCGAAGCCCACGATTATTGTTGGAAGGACATTCCCGAGGATTCAGTGTTTGAGCTGATGCGTAGCAAAAAAGCGCGCGAATATATTTCCAAGGGTATTGTGCATATAGCCGATTTGCCACCCAATACTTTTGATAATGAAACTTCCAATCATTGGATAGAAGTGTACCGTACGCAAAAACCGTATATTGACCGTGCGAAAGTGGCTGAATGGCTAAATAAATTAGTTTATCCGCTTTATTACTTAGATTTTGAAACGACTAACCCTGTCGTACCTTTGTGGAAATATTCGCGGCCTTATCAGCAAATTCCGTTCCAATTTTCGCTCCACGTACAACGAAAACCAAATGGGGAGTTTGAGCATTATGAATATCTTTCCACAGGTAAAGAGGACCCACGTTATGGGTGTGTGGCAGCTTTGCTTAAATATATTGGAAAGGCGGGCACGCTTATTGCTCATAATGCCGGGTTTGAAAAAGGGTGTATTGATAAAATGGCCCACGATTTGCCTATACCTGAAAAAGAGGCCAAACGCTTGTTAGAGATGACTGAGCGGTTTGCCGATACCGAGGACCCTTTTGAACACGATTATTTGCATCCTAAAATGGCTTGCCGCAGTACGATTAAAAAGGTCTTACCCGCCCTCGTGCCGGGTATGACTTACGAAGGCATGGCAGTGGCCAACGGTGGGGAGGCTATGGATGCTTTTGACGTATTATACGCGCAAAGTTTGCCGCCTGCCGAGTTAGAGCAACTACGCAAAGATTTGCTTAAATATTGCGAACAAGACACCTGGGCCATGGTAAAACTAGTGGACGCGCTACGGGATAGCGTACAATAGGAGAAATTATGAAAACAAAGAAAGACTTTTCTAAATTGCCTAAGAAGGCAACAAAGCAGAAAAATGAGGACGTTAAAAAGGGCCTCTCGCGCCTGATTAAACTGATGATTGACTTAAATCAGGGCGTGCTAAATTTGGACCACGCCGCCCAAGAATGTGGGGTAAGCCGCCGCACGATTCAGCGCGATATAGAAACCTTAGAAGAGGCCGGGTTAACGCTGTATAAGCCCAATCCGCAAAATGTAAATTACCGCGTGCGGGATGATTTTGAGTGGGCTAAATTTAACATCACTAGAGAAAATGCGCTGGATTTTGTGGACGCGTTAGACGCGCTTACCGAAGGACTAGGCAAACCCAGTAAATGGGTGCTGCCTATTCAAAAAGAGGTTGAAAAGGCTGGGCGCAAGGAGCAGAAAAAACGTAAAGAAGCCGCGGGGAAGTGGGAGCCGATGGACGCCACCAAGGAAAATGTGTTTTCTACTTTCTTGGAGGATGATAAATTTAAGCGCGCTCCGCTTCAAACTATGCTGATGCTTGTGGCGTTTGATGAATTTGCCGATGACAAAGGTTTTAGAAATAGTGCCTATCGCAAGTGGCAAGAGCGTGAACTTCAAAAAATTATGGTTCGCTTCCATTGGCTGGGACAACAACACCGCGAGGCCTTAAAAGGATGTGCCAAACTTATTAAGGATGACCCGAAGGATGTATGGCCTTATAAACAAGCGGCCCTAATTTGCTATACCCAAAAAGATTATAAAGGCGCTTTGAAATATGCCTTGGACGGGTTTGAGCAAGACAAACTGGATTCTACGCTTCTTACGTACTGCATTTATTTTGCCATATTAAATAAGCAGCATGAAAGCGCAATCCGGCTATTTAACGCGGGTATTAACAACAAGGCCATGCAAACCCATTTTGCGGCTTTGATGTATGCGTATGAGGGGCAATTTGATAAGGCGTTGGATGTGGTGGCCCAGGCCCAAAAAGCCGACCCCAAGAATCCCAAAGCCTACGAGTATATCAAAGGGCAAGTATTAGACCTTAAGACTAAGAAACAGTAAAAATAGCTCTGACGGACCAACAAAACGGGTGACACTATGTTGTCGCCCGCTTTTGTTATCTTAAATACAGAAGTATTTAGGAGGAAATATGGAAATTGTAGGTATAGTGCTTGTAATCCTTGTATTTGGATTTATTTTGGGGTTTATCATTGACAAGTTAAGCCGCATAGAATAATTGGGTGAGGGAAAGTTATGGATATTTTGCTAGTGATTGTTGTGGGCATTATTGGGTTTTGGCTGGACTCAGCCACCCGGTAACGCCTGGGATATACGGAAAGGAGTAGTTATGAGCATTTTAGGCGTTATTGTATTAGGCGTAGCCATGTTTATTTTTCTACTGGCTATAGCCCAAATTGATTTTTAGAAAAACCCGGGCGGCAATTTCCTTGCCGCCCAGAATAATATTTTGTGGAAAATAAGTAAAAGTACTTGTTAGAATTTTACTGTCTTTCCATTGCTGTCAATAATCTTAATTTCACATTGGCGATAGCATTCCTTCCAATTTGATTTTTTTTGTCTATTGCCCTTTTTGTCAATAGGGAAACGATTGCTTTTATATTTTTTCTTGCCCAGTTTCAGATTTTCTGGTTTCGTGATCCATGCTGTTTTTAGTTCTTTTCTAAGAATTTTTTGAATTTCGTATTCATTTTTTGCAGGAATAAGTTGGGCAATTACTTGACTAAGTGGGTTACAATGCTCTAATAAAAGTTGTTTGAATATAGAATTTGTCTTCTTATATTGACGAGCAATGCGAGGGGTCAAATAAAATAGATTTAATGGTTTTAAATAAGGATCAGTATCCCAAAGTTTTTTTGCCTGTTTTGAAACATAATCAGCAGATCTTCCTTCGGAACAACTATAAAGAATCGGTCTGAGCATTGCCCGAATTTCCGCACACTGCCTTTTCCCATTAATTTTAATAAATTTGCGATATAATGGTAACAATGAGGATACTAACTTTGCGGTTTCATCAATGGAAATAATAGTCTCTGGTTTTTCTAATTTTGTTAGCATATTTTCTCCTTTTAATTTCTAATCTATTTTAATTATATTTGTTTGAATTGGATGTGTCAAGCTGTCATTTCCTCATACAAAACATACTATGGCTGGGTAAGGCCAAAATTAAGTAAATTTTCTTCATTTTGATTCTCTTCCTATATAATTAAGGACTTTCTGTAATCTTTTTTCTAGGTCTTCTTGATTGGTAACTTCTATATATTTGTATATAAAAAAGCCAGAGAACTGATTAATGTTAGGTATAATGTCCCCTTCTTTGATTGCTAAAAATTCCTCAATATTAATAGTACTCTCACTATTTTTCAACCATTCATTTAGCTGAGTGATAGCATTGGTATCTTTAAGACGATATTGTCTTTTTCCTTCTATTTTTTCAACTATTTTTTTATTAGGATCCTTTTGTTCTATAAAATAGCGTAGTTGCCCATTTTGAACCTGTATACCGTATAGGTACTCTGAATTTAATTCCCACTTCCAAGAAAAAAGAGGGGTTCCATTGGTAAACCCGTATTCTGTTTCTTTAATGGAACAATTCGTATATTTTTCTCTCCAATTTTCTTGTTCATATCTGCGAGTTAAATTTTTAGCTATGAAAGCATACAATTTGTTTTCTGTTAGGAATGTTACCTGCTCATTAGCATTATCAGATTCTTTTTCTGATTTCCATAATAAACACAAATTATAACCCTTGTTGCAATTTTTAGCTAGGTTTATAATTTGTTCTAACAATTTTAGATATTCTTTGATTATTTCACTTTGTTCTTTATCAGTCTTTTCAAAAAAACTTTTTATATTTTTATATATATCTTCATAAGATTTCCAATCCAGGTATTCTCGTTCAAATTCGTGAGTCCCAGAGGGCGTAATTAGTATAAATTTGGGCTGAGGATTAAATTTCTTATACTTCCTATTTTGAGTTATTGATTTATAATATTTTTCAATTTGTTCTTGATTATCTAAAGATTTAAATTTATTTTCAATAATAATTGAAGGATAATTATCTCCTTCCAACCAAATTTGAAGATCCATGTGATTTTTTTCGCGTTCAATTTTTTTGACGGTTTTATTGTATTCGTCTCCTAAAATGATAGCTAAATTGTTATCAGCTACATATTCCACAAGATATGCCCAGAAATTAGACATAGCATTTTCTGTATTAGAGCGACATAAATGCCATAATGGGTTTTCTTCTATAGGTTTACATATTTGTTTTAAGTCATCTAGAGTCATTTTACACTCCTTAAATAATCGTTTAATACGTCTTTTACACGCGTGTGTAACGTAGCGGGAGAAAGCACTTTAATATGCGGCAGCCAATGCAAAATGGTGGGCAAAATTTCTTCTTCTTTGGCGGCTTTGCACGAGATAACAATGCGCCCGTCTTTGAGTTCTTTTTCCAACTTTTG
>ONQH01000029.1:0-11918 GCA_900319885.1 Candidatus Avelusimicrobium ruminicola | reverse complement strand
CTTAAAGAAATGCGCGCACTCGGCCGATACTTCCAACTGCACCGCCAAAGGGCGTTCTTTTTCAAACCATACGTTCGTGCTTTCTTTGAGAGTTTTGTCTATATTTTTGTCGTACTTAAAAAACTTGCCCATTTCTTTGGCGGAGGAAATCTTTTCCAGGCGGAATTTTAACAGTTTGTCATCATCCGTCAGCGAAAGCAAATACCAAAAACCCTCACTCCACAACAGTTTCAAAGGCCGTACCGCATAGCATGCTTGTTTGCCGCCTTTGTAGCATACGGTCACCCACTCGCGTGCACGGATAGAATCTTCCAACGTGCGTGTAATGGGTGTTTGCTTGTATTGCTCACCTGGCGTCATTTTAATAAAAAATGGATTGTTTTGTGTGCCTTCGGTCAGACGTAATTTAAGCGCTTCAAACGACTGCCCAAAATTGCCACCCAAGGATGAGGCAATATCACTCATCACCACCAAGATAGACGCCTCCGCGCTGGATAACTGCATGCGCTCCAAGGAAAACCCTTCTATAAACGCATACACTCCCGGCTCGGGGTTCCACAGCGGGAAGTTGGCATCCTCAATTTCGTTCATGTCGCGTTGGAGGGTGCGTACGGCAACCCCCACTTCTTCTGCCATATCTTTTAGGCGGATAGCCCCCTTATCCAGGGCGTTCAATTCATACAAAAGGCGTGTTAGTTTGTTTTGCATTTCTTTTTGCATAGTTACCTCTTACAAAAAGTATAGCACATAGGGGCGACAAGGTGTTGTCGCATGATTTTGTTATCCTAGTTCTATGACGAATAAGGAAATGGAGTTCATTATGACGTTTAGTCTGTTTAAGTATTTCGACGCTATTTTGGACGGCGTGGAACAAGACGGTCTTGCGGCGCTGGAACAACCGGAGGTAAAAAAAGTGCTTGCGGAACTGGACAGTTTTTTGCCGCCCCTGTCCAATGTAGCCAAACTGGTGTTTAGTTATTACTATGTGTACCAGTTAAAACCCCAACCGTTGTTCATTTCACAGCTGGAAAAGGATCTCAATGTGCCAACGCTATATTTGAAACATGAGGAAGCGTGGCAAGAGCTTGTTGATTTGGATTTACTGGTACGGGTAATGGGGAGTGAATACCTCATGCCGCGTAGCGTAATAGATGCGGTGGCCGTAATTGATATGGAGTATTACTGGCCCAACGACCGCGTGATTATTGCGCCCGAGCATAAGAAAGAAGTATTTTGGCGGTGGATACATGACCCCCAATGAGGTAATTTATGTGGCTAAACCCACTTGGTACACGGAGCAGATATACCCCGGCCATGCCAAGTTTTACGAGCATTTTGTGGCGCAGTTGAGAAAATATCACGAAGTTCGTGCATTGGAGTTGCCCGATATATGGGTGCGTGATTTTCTGCCTGTGCAAAATGTGCAAACCCGGGAGTTATACCAACTCTTTTTTGACCCGCGCTATGCCAATTACACACCTAAATTTACGGCGGCTATCCGCGAGCAGGTACGAGGTGCTTTCCCTCATGCTAGACCATGTGACGTGCGTATAGATGGAGGTAATATTGTTCTGTCCCCTGACAAAAATCAAGCGTTTTGCTTGGAAAAACAAACAATTTTCCATAAATCAAACCCAGCACAAAAAGAACACGTGAATCAAGAATTAAAACGCGCACTGGGTGTGCAAGAAATATTCTGGCTACCACAACAAAAAGGCGATAAAATCGGCCATATGGACGGATATATTCAGTTTTTAGGGGATAATCTAATGGAGGGAACATCAAATATTTTTGACGAAAATATTGCCTTAGAAACATTGCTTGATGATAAATCTAGCAATTTGTTGGCTAGTTGTCATCATTTTAAGACGTTGCCTTTGTTATGCCCGATAGATGAAGATAACTGGCTGAGTGCCAAAGGCCTTTACGTGAATTTTTTGGAAACTTCACGCGCTGTTTTTGTACCACAATTTAATTTGCCCGAAGATGACGAAATTGTTAATATAATGAAAAAGCACACCCACAAGCCGCTTGTGTGCGTGGATTGTGAGCAAATATCGCAGTATGGCGGTGCCGTACATTGTTTAACGAGGGAATATTATGAGTAAATTATCGGAAAATCAAGATGCTATAAATATGTTAAAAGATGCTATTTCTCTGTATGAAAAAGAATTGGTAGATAAAAAACAAAACAAAATTCTCGGTACGACAAAAGCCGATAAACTTAAGAAAAAATACGAAGATTCTTTTGGCCTCTATGAACAAATAGAACCATATATCAAGCACCTTGAAAGTTTATGTACCTTGCCCCGTTGTGCGGGGTTTGGTGGTTGGCCCTGTGAACTTAATAATACGATTAAATGGATTACATTTAAGCATAAAACGGAAGCAGAGCAGAAAGAAATATTTAAAAAACTGCCGAAGGAATTGCCCAAAGATAATGATTCCGGCTATGATTTGAATAGCTTGTCTGATTTTAAGAAGGCATGTGAATTAGGAATAGAAAAATTTATCAAATGGTATCTCAACAATATACCTAAAGATCAAACGACGTGTGAATATTGCGGTGTTACGCAGAAGAAATGTCGGGAATACCTGGAGCAAGTGGCAACAAATGGTGGTAATAAGCGAAATAGAGGAAAAACACTGGAGTTGGAGCGCAAACATTCTGCCCAAGGGAAGAATTTGTATAGCGAAGGGAATTGTATTTGGATTTGTCATGTATGTAATAATGCCAAGAGTGATTTTATTCGCCCCGAGGATTTTAAGCCAATTGCACAAGGCATTAACCGATTTTGGCAAAATGTATTAGCGAAGGAAGGAATTGATATTTCATACTTAACAGATTTTAAATCTATTTGGGAGAAAGTTGAAAAGAAATTAAATAACCAAAAATAATATTAAAATTCCCACGCTGCGACACTATGCTGTCGCACACCTTTTCTACACTATACATAATCTAACGGAAAGGAGAACAAAACCATGAAATACACGCGCGAACAATATGAGGCATTCTACTACTTAAACAAATTGCTTCCTTACTTAAAAACCCTTGAGCGTTATGAAAGAAGCCTTGTGGATATTAACAATATGAATGGTGGAGACCTGCTTTTTTCTCTTCCTCGCAGAGAAGATGATAGAGGGTATACTAAAAAAGAAACGCAAGAGTTTTGTGAAAAGATAGAAAGTGCTTTGGCGGAACATGGAACGATTTATTCAACCCTACCCATTCCTGAAGCGCAACGCAATATTTCTTATCTTTCGAAAGTCCTACAGTTAAAAGAACAGGAAGAAAAGATTGTCCGCTTTTTGGGTGCGGTATATACAAATAAATTCTTTAAAAAATGTTTACAAGAATTTAACCACGACCTTTATGAACGAGAGGATACCTTAACAGCAGCAGCCGATTGCCCTGTAGGAACGGGGTATTCCTTTTTAAATGATAATGCGCCTTTAAAACGCCTAGGCATTATAAAAGAACGACGTTTTAATTCTGATTTCCAATTAACAAGTTGGGCACAAGAATTCATCTCTACTGCGTACAAAAGCAATACCGCACGTTCCAAGGCACTAGTCGGGGCTCCTTTATCTAATAGGGAAGAATTAACTAGCAAGGACTTTCCTTATGTGGAAGCTAGTGATTTCGCTTTGCGCCTTATGAAGTGTGCCAAGCGCATGAAAGGGTTTAATATTTTGCTTTATGGTATTCCTGGCACGGGTAAAACCAGTTTTGCCAAGATGTTAGCCAAATCTGCCAAGTTGAATCTATACACAGTGGGCATTTGTAATAATGGAGATGACGAGAAAAACTTTCGCTTACAGCAATTTTACCGCAAGCAATTTTCTCTCAAAAATATTAAGGATGCCTGCTTATTGTTTGATGAGGGAGAGGATATGTTTTCCAGTCCGGAAACACGTGCCAGTAAAATGGAAATCAATAACCTTTTGGAAAATAATGAAGTTCCAGTCATTTGGACAACTAATAAAATCCATCGCATGGACCCGGCTTTTATCCGTCGTTTTACGTTGGCGGTGTGTTTTAATAAGCCGCCCGTGGAGGTGCGCCAAAAAATTTGGAATAAATATCTAACAGAGAACAAAATTGCGTGTGGCAAGGAAGATACATTAAAACTTGCCAAAAAGTACGAAGTGCCGCCATCTATGATTGCAGGCGCCACGCATGCGGCCCATATGGCTAAAGGAGATTTAAATACCGTTAAAGAGCACTTGTCTTTTATGACGCAAGCCCTTAACGGTGGCTACAAAAAGCCGGAGGAAAATACGGAGAATGCCGAATTTGAAACTGCCCTTATCAATGCGGATATGAATTTAGACCTGCTTACTCAGCAGATTAAACGTTTAGGACGGCTTAATTTCTCGCTTTGCTTATACGGGGCCAGCGGTACGGGCAAATCGGCCTATGCACGGTATTTAGCGCAAGAATTGGGCTTAGATGTGCTACACCGTAGGGCATCAGATTTGCTGTCCAAATGGGTTGGAGGGACAGAACAAAATATCGCCGAGGCCTTTGCGCAGGCCAAAGAGAACAAATCACTCTTAATTTTTGATGAGGCCGATAGTTTCTTGCGGGACCGTGCCACGGCTTCTCACTCGTGGGAAATATCCGGTGTAAACGAAATGTTGACCTGGATGGAATCGCACCCGTATCCGTTTATTTGCACCACCAACCTCATGGACACGCTAGACCCGGCCAGTTTGCGGCGGTTTAGTTTTAAAATTAAGTATGATTTTTTGACTCCTCAGCAAGTGGTATGTGCCTTTATGTTCTTCTTCCATGTAATGATTGACAAAAAAGATGTGATAGGGCTAGATAAACTAACACCCGGAGACTTTGCCCTTGTAAAAAATAAGGCAGAAATATTGGGCCACGCGCATGATTTTTATGCGCTAAAAGAAATGCTGGAAACTGAGCAGAAGCTTAAACACAATACCCATGGCAACGGGATCGGTTTTCATGTAAATTAGAGGAGAAAGAATTATGATAACAATGAAAGAACAAGCTAAGCGGTTTGCCACCATTTTGGACCATCTTCAGCACGAGGAAAAACCTTGTGTTACTGGGTTGCGCATTCCCTATGATAATTTGGCATCGGTCTGGGGAAGTTTTATGCCGGGGGAATGTTATAGTTTCTTTGGTAGCAAAGATGAAATAGCTTTGCGGTTATGGCGCAGAAATTTGCTATGGCAGCTGATAAAAAATGGAGTGCCTGTACATGTGCTAGAGGGCGGAAAGTCTTTTGATGCCGACACGGTAGAGTTGCTTTGTCTGCAAAGTAAGATGTTTCCCCATGATCTTAATAGAGCGGATTATGATGATTTGCGAGTGGCACTTAAAGAACTTGCCCTCTACCCACTAACATGGGAAACAGGTAATTGCGTGGCAGTTAATTCAAACCCCGTTGTGTGCGTAAAGGATATGACATTAGCAAAGTGGCAGGAAAATGCTGAAGCATTGTGGACTCAAGCGCGTGAACAAAATGTGGCACTGTTGCTATTTGTGCAGATGCCGAAAGATGTGCCCGTGACGTTTGGAAGTTTATATCACCCTAATCGAGTTGTCCGACCTGAGTATTTATCATCCTATTTAGGGCTTGTGATGATAGAAAAAAACACAAAAGGAATAAAGGGAAAGGATCAGTTAATCTTAATGCTTAAAAATGCGAAATCTTTCTGCAAGGAGCTTATTTTGTTTGATAAAAATACGTTTACGTATGAAATCATGCCGGCAGAAAAGGAGTAATTTATGATAACGATGAAAGAAATGGTAGAACGTTTTAAACCTATTTTAAATAGGGTAGAAGATAAAAAGGAAACTTTTGAAGACAGCATTAAAATACCCTATCCAAATCTTGAGCAGATATGCGGGGAATTTGCGCCGGGGGAGTGCTATACTTTTTTCGGTGGGGCAGAGGATAATGCCCTGTGGATGTGGCGTCTAAATCTATTATGGCAAATAGCAAAAGGTGGGGATCCAGTTCATATTTTGGAAGGCGGAAAAGAGTTTGATAAGGATTTTTGTGATTTATTATGTCTGCAATCGGGGGCAGATCGCATGCATTTGCAAACAGGGTATTTATCTTATCAAGAGTTTCAATCGCTCCAAAAATCGTTGGAATGTATAGCTAACTATCTGATTACATGGCATGAGGATGAAGATGTGCCGGAAGAAAATAAAACATCCGTGTGTATCAAAACGGTTTCTCTGGAAGATTGGCAAAATTTTGAGCCATGTGTATTATGGCCGCAAGTAAAAGAACGCAACAAAGTGTTGTTTTTCTTCGTTAAGTTACCTAAGGGAGTCCCCGCCTGCTGGAATAGCATCTATGCACGCAATAGAATTATTTTGCCGGAAGAATTTAGTTCTTATATAGGATTTGTCCAATTACAAGAAGTTCAAGATTTTAATCTACATTCTCCGCACAAGGAATTACATCTAAACATACGGAACACGCATTTTTTGAGCCCGGGAAGTTGTTGTTTTGATTACGATAGTGATACGGGGAAGATAGAGCCTATTTAGCTAAAAGATCGGATTTTATTCCTTGATTCCTTGCTCGTTTAGCCAACGTTTTGTGGCATTATCCAAACGGAAACCATATTGTAAAATGTTTTTACCGTGTTTTTCCTGTGCGTGCAAATCAATGCTATACTTGAAGAGCAACTTAAACCGCGGCAGTATTTCTTGCCATGGACAATCGCCCATAACAACATAGAACAAGGCATTACATCCGTACCCATCTCGTGCATTAACGTCCGCCCCGTGCTTAAGTAGCATTTCCATCATGGAAATATCGGCAAAATAAGCAGCGGTCATCAGCGGCGTTTCACCGTCATGCACTTTCCCGCGTTGGTTTACATCTGCCCCATACTCCAATAAGATAGAAACCAGTCGTTTTACATTGTTCAAAATAGCCCAATGAAACATGGGACGCAATTGCTTGGCTTTGCATAAGTATGGGTTTGCTCCAGCACGCAATATCCGGCGCAATACTGCCGTATTAACACGCTTGTAACAGTGGTGGATATACGATTCCAACACGGTTTCATCATCATCCGGGTCGCGCCCATTAGGACTAGCACCCTGTTCAAGCAAATACTTGATCATAGGGATATTTTCATTAAAACACGCTTCCCGCAACGGCACAAGTCCATCCTCGGACACATTGGGATCCGCGCCAGCTTCAATAAGTTGGCGCACCATACGCATAGAATTTTGATAGGCGGCCTCGCCAAGTGTCATTTTGGGCATAATTTACTCCGGTATATCTTTTACATATAGAATACAAAACCCCCGCGACAACAACCTGTCGCGCAAGAATTATATTCTGAAAAAAATACCCTTAAGGCACCTATTCGGGCAAATAGCTCTCACATCATCTGGCATGCTAAGAAACTAATTAATTTTTTGCATTGCCAAAAGGTAACTAAAACCGCTAAAGTATCCTTCCAAGTCATTGAAAAAGGAGGAAATTATGGGATTAAAAGCACAAGAATTAGTTACCCGCGCGGGCATTGATTTAAACGCGCTACTCAAAGACCTCAATAGCGCTTATTGTGATGAGTGGCTGGCCTATTACCAATATTGGATTGGGGCCAAAGTGGCCGAAGGAAAAATGTTCCACCTGATTGCGCAAGAGTTGGAAGAACACGCCGGCGAAGAGTTGGAACACGCCGAAAAATTAGCCAAGCGCATTTTGGAGCTGGGCGGAACGCCGGCTATCTCGCCGGATTTGTGGCTCAAAGATAGTGCTTGCGGTTACTTGGCACCGGAAAATCCGGAAGCTTTACACCTGTTAAAGCAAAATATTCAGGGAGAAAGATGCGCCATTGAAGTCTATCAAAAAATCTTAGAAAAAGTAGCCGGCAAAGACTTGGTAACCGAGCACTTGGTGCGCGAGATTTTAGAAGACGAATTAGAGCACGAGCAAGACTTGGAAGATTTGCATTGTTCTTGCAATACCCAAGAGAAAAAATGTAATAAGTAAAAACCGGAAGGGATAGAACATTTGTTAAAAAGCACACGTTTTATAGCGTGTGCTTTTACCATGCCCGCAAACATTGTTTTATTATTTCAATATGTGTTCAAAATTAATTACGCCCAATATCTCAATAGGCATAGGGTAGAATAAAATATTTAGTATAATGGACGTCAGTAGTATTTGATTAAAGAGATAGGGAATATTATGGAGTATAGTGATAACGTGTTTTTTCTGCCTTGGGAAGGGGAAAAATATGAAGAGGGAATCATCCCGTCAGGGGAAAACCTCCCTGGTGACCTCAAACCGTTGAAATTGATGGCCCTGGGTAAAGAACATTATTGTCTAGATGAAAACCATTGTAAAAACAAAAACCACGAGCAGGATTATTACCTCAATTCGTTGAAAATACTTGCCCCATTACAAACCGATCCCACCAAGATAAAAGATAAAATAGTAGCCTATTATCAAGTACGTAAGGAAATTAAAGAAAAAATAGAACAAGATAAAGAATTTTCAGCATATTTTAATACGGAGATATGGGAATCCTCTTTCCAGAAAGATATTAAATACTGGGATAAAATATATATTGTTTATAAATGGCTGGAATTTTATAAAAAAAATTTTCCCGACGAATACAACCAAGCCAGCAAACATCTAAAAGAAAAAGGGCTTTCTTGGCTGGAAAACCATAACGAATTAGGCGCTATTGAAAAAATCTTGCGCGTTCATTCATTGGACCGCATGGATAATGATTCCCAAAAAGATTTACGGCCGGAAGATTTGGAAGAGGACGCGAAAACAGTTCAAGAGATTTTGAGTCAAACAAGCGATTTTGAAGATAAAGCTGCGCAACACCCTCAGTGCCATATGCACGAATTGTATGAGTGTTCACTTTGCAAAAATGAACACCCCTGTTCCCATTGCTTTCAAATGCCTATTTGCCGCTATATGACCTGCCGAGAACTATACGGTTATATAAACGGGGAAAAGGAATATCCAAGTCACAGAAAATTTCGTAAATCTCTTGATGAAAATAGTACCTCGGAAATTTGGAATCAACTGGTATTTAGCAATTTTTACCAACAAAGCATGTCCAATACACAAAATAACGCACCCGGGGATAACAAGCGCGCGATGCAAGCCTTTGTGGAAATAGTCAAACAATGCAAACCGGATATTATTATTACTTGGGGAAATGCCCCATTTGATGTCATCCTGCAGGACCGGGATAAGGTATTAGATAATGAAAAAATTTCACTGCGAAAATTGAACAATTTGCCGCCTCGCTTGCAAATTAAAATGGGCTCTAAAGCAGTGCCTTTTGCCGTTTTGACGGGGTATGATCAAGACCATCCTCAAAAATCTTGTTTGCTCGTTTCCACGGGGTACCACCCATCCGCGTTTGCCTACTTTAAGCCGGCAGTATTTAACAAGTGCTTAGGTGAAATTTGGGGACATTATGAAGAACTTAAAAAATCTTAAAAAACGGACGCCTCCGTTTGATTAAGCCCTATTAGATAAACTGAAATAAAAAACCCCCGTCAAGGGGGTTCAAATTTTACGGTGAGTGTAGTTCAGGTGGCTAAATGCTTATTCTTTCGCTCCGGCAGATTTAAGAAAGTTTACGATTTCTGTATGTCCGGCAGCCGTAGCAAATTTAATGGCAGCAAACCCATCCTTTTGTTTTGCATTTACATCCGCTTTAGCTTGTAATAAAGTACGAACAATAGCTAAATTCCCTTGTTGGCTAGCAATCATTAACGCAGTCCAGCCGTCATGATTACGGGCGTTTACATCTGCTCCATGGGTAAGTAACGTAGCAACTGTTTCCGAGTGTCCTTCACTGGAAGCTACCATAAGAGGGGTATCCCCACCGCCATTTACAAGATTAACATTTGCTCCGGTTTGCAGTAACTCATTAACAAGTTCTGTATATCCTTGGCTACTGGCAATGAATAAAGCTGTCCATCCAAAACTATCTTGCAAATCAAGTTTCGCTCCCGCTTGGATAAGGAGTTTGACCGTTTCTAACTTATTTTGGAAAACAGCTTCCATAAGAGGTGTTCCCTTGCGGTCGGAAGAGGTCATCACATTTACATTTGCTCCCGCCTTTATGAGCGAATTTAACAAAGCATTATTTCCGGCATTTGCCGCCAAAAAAATGGGGGTAGCTCCTTGGTTATCTGCTCGATTTACATCGGCCCCTGCCTGTACTAACAAATTTACCAACTCTAAATTGCCATAATAAGCACTTAAAAGCAGTGCAGTTGCTCCCCCTGCATTAGCTGTATGGATGTTGGCCCCCTCCTTTATTAACATATCTGCTATTTGCGGGCGTTCCGTAATACAGGCCACCATAAGCGGGGTCATTCCCTCTTTATCTTGAGCGTGAATATCTGCCTTGGCTTGCAATAGTAGTTTCACAATATCCAGGTTCCCTTTCGTAATAGCCCACATTAAAGGCGTGCTTCCTGGACTAGGTTTTGAGTACCGTTTATTTACATCTGCTCCGTTGGTAATCAGTTGAGCGACTTGTTGTGTATCTCCGGCTTCAATGGCTTTGTATAATGCGTCTTGACGGGCACAAGCAAATCCAAATAAAGCAATAAATATACTACTGATAATTTGTGTAAATTTACGCATACTGTTTCTCCTATAAACAATATGTTTTTATCGTAACATATTTTAATTCGCATTTGCACGACTTCCTACCTCGTGGTGTCAGCATAAAATCCAATAAATTTTTGTAAAAGCCAAAATGAACCCAGAAATACTATGCTATCGGTTGTTTATAAAAAAATCCCCGTCGGGAGTTAATCCTAACGGGGATAAATGCTAATAAATCAAAACTAAAATACGGTGCTTTTAGTTTTCCTAGCACTATGCTGAATATTCTTTTATCAAACAGGCAATAAACAGGCAAAAATTGATAGTTCTTTTCTTTCCAAAGCGGCAGTAAAGCGGCGAGAAATTTTCCCTGTAAAACAGGGTAAATGCAGGGGAAAATAATAAATTTACTTTAAATTTTAAGGATTTTTTGTTCCGCCATCATAAGAAACAGCATGTCCGGACTTAATTAACTCTGCACCTAAGCTTTTATCGTTAACTCCCACATCACAAAGTAGCCGGAAATACTTATCTCGTCCACAATTGTACAGTAGAATTTTGCCGCTTTTAAGAAAGCGTTCACTAAACTCCTTGGCTTGTTTGGCGCGTGCTTTCGTTTCTGCGGTACCACCTTTCATTTCAGGGCAATCTACTCCTCGTACGCGAACGGAAATATGTTTGCAGAAAACGTCAATATTGCAAGAGGGAATATCTATGTAAAACGTATCTCCGTCATATACAGATATCAAGGATGCGTTGTCAAAATTTGCCATATCTTTTTGCTGGCTTGCGCTTATATGTGCACAGCTGGCTAATAACAGTACGCAAGTTAGCATAAGTGATATTTTACCTATAGTCATAATGCCTCCTTAAATCTGTATCATTCCTAAACATATTGCTAATCTGGCATTTTTTGACAATTAGTATTGGAAATAAGATACAATGAAATTATTATGAATCTAGCCATACCTACAAAACGAGATTTTCAAGAAAATCGCAAACAAGCAGAATATGCTCTGTTAGAGTATGTTGCTTTGGTAGTGTTTCCATGTAACAAGGAGAGCGATGAAAGGGCTTCTCGGTTTTGTGAATTATGGCAAAGTGGCTCTATCGACTTGCATGAATTTTGGGGTAAATACGGCGAAATTAGCGAACATGAAAGAGAGTTTGCGGACTTTTGCGTATCCAAGATAGGGAAAGGCGAGGATTGGGAACAATGCCCACAAGCGGGAGTTGTTTCGGATGATGTTCCCGATAGAGAAGGCAAATCAGGTAACGAAGAAGTAGATGCGGAATTACCGCAAGAGGCCA
>ONQH01000016.1 GCA_900319885.1 Candidatus Avelusimicrobium ruminicola | reverse complement strand
TGCTGACAAAGTAGGATGCGAAGACATCGTAGACGAAGTGCTCAAAGGCACCATTGACTTTGACGTACTCGTTGCCACGCCGGACACCATGAAAGATTTAGCCAAAGCCGCTAAAATCTTGGGCCCGCGCGGACTGATGCCGAACCCGAAATCCGGCACGGTAACGTTTGACTTAGCCAACACGATCAAAGCCTTAAAAGCCGGTCGTATTGAGTTCAAAGCCGACGCTTACGGTATCGTACATGCGATCATTGGCAAAGCCTCCTTTGATGCTGCCAAACTGACCGAAAACGCAAAAGCAGTGTTAGAAACAATCCTCCGTGTAAAACCCAGCACCTCTAAAGGGGTGTATGTGCAGAGCATTTCTGTAAGCTCTACCATGGGGCCCGGGGTATATGTAACCAACAAATAAGTACCTCTCTTTTGCAAACAAACCCCGCTCTTTTGAGCGGGGTTTTTCTTGTTTTTTGTGGCTATTCTTGTTACAATATATACCGACGAGGAATGTTGTCCGTCACGGACGAAGATAAACACCAAAGCGCTACGGACTTTTATCATACATACGAATATTATATTATGGGCGATAACGAAGGCACAAAATGCCAGGCCACGCGTATTGCCCCGCATTGGTTTGCTACGGCGGCTCACTGCGCAAAAGAGCGGTGTGATACAGGTTGTACGCTGCGCATGGACCTAATGGATACGCCTGTATCTGTATTGGCACAAACTACGCATAGTCCGCAACACCGGGCTGTATTTATCCACCCAGGGTATAAGCCATCTACTTGGGCCAAGGACGATTTTGCCCTTATTAAATTAGATGTGCGTAATGCTGAAAAATTGTATTACCGCCGGGCAACTGCTAAAGACCCTCAAAATGTGGGCATCCAAAAGCAGGAATTTTTGGCTTGGCTTAAATCGCACCCGCAAGCCAAGCGCAAATACAATAAGGCTTTATCGCCCGAATTGCCCCCGCTGGTAGATTTTTCTGTTTCGCGCAATTATCAAATTGACCGCAAACTATCGGTCGTTTCTATTTTTAGCGGGGTGCGCAAAGTAAAAAAAGCCACCGCGCCCGTGTATTACATCAGCAGCCTAGGCTATGCCTACACCACTAATTTTGGGATTCAAAAGGGGATGAGCGGTTCGGGCGTGATGACCAATACCGGGGAACTGATAGGCATTATCTCAGCCTTTATAGACGCACAAAAAAAGCAAGGGGCTAAAACGTTGGCTCAGTATGATTGGTTTGTATTTCCTGTATTTAATGCGTCCATTATAGAATTTATGCGCGACACTATGGGAAGCGACTTTAGCAAGATGGACCGCAAAGACGCAGAGCCTTCTTTTGTAAGTAAAACCCGCAAGGATTTTACCGACGTAGAACTGGTCATGAAAGGCAACCAAAGCACTGACAAAAAGAAAACCTCCCACTAGGAGGTTTTTGAAATTATTTCTTTCCTTCGCGCCGGGCTTTGCGCTTGGCTAAACGCTCGGCCTTGGTTTCGCGGCGTTTGTAGCCGGCGTGTTCGGGGGCCAGTGGGGCTTCCTCATCAAAGTCGCCGTTCCACTCAAATTCTTTACCGCCCACGACAAGCAAATCCCCGTCTTGCACGCCTTGTTTAAGTAGCGCTTTCTCCAACCCGATTTTTTTGAAAATACCTTTAAGCCGCGTGACGGCCTCGGGCTGAGTAAAATTGGTCATGGCAATAAACTCTTCCACTTTCTTGCCCGTGATATGGATGACGTCGTTTTCATCACGCGTAATGGTAAAAATGGGTTCTACTTTATGCACCACAGGCTTTTCTTCTTCCACCGCTATTTGCTCTACGGGGGTAGAGGACAAAATTTTTACTACCTCGTCTAGAACTTCTTTTACGCCTTCTCCCGTTGCGGCGGAAATCAGCATCACTTTGTGTTTTTTGAATTTTTTGCTAATGGCTTTGAAGGCTTTTTCGGCTGACGGTAAATCGGCCTTGTTAACCGCAATAATGCGTGGTTTATCAAATAGTTTTTTGTTAAACGTTTTCAGTTCTTTTTCAATCACTTTCACGCTTTCTTCGGCAGATAAATCATCAAAGCCTTCCGGGTCTACCAGGTGCAACAAAACGCGCGTGCGTTCAATGTGTTTTAGAAATTGAAAACCTAATCCCTTACCTTCGCTCGCCCCTTCAATAATGCCAGGAATATCGGCGGTAGCAAAACTTACCCCTTGATGTAGCGTAATACCCAGGTTTGGGTTCAGTGTGGTAAATGCGTAATCGGCAATACGCGGGCGCGCCGCAGAAATGCGGCTTAAAAAGGTGCTTTTGCCTGCGTTGGGGAAACCGACTAACCCCAAGTCCGCCAATACTTTGAGTTCCAAAATCAGCGTTACTTCTTCACCGGGAAGACCGTTCTCGGCAATATGCGGGGCGGTATTTTGTTGGGTTTTGAAAGATTGGTTCCCTCGTCCGCCGGCACCCCCTTTGGCCACTACAAACTCTTGCCCGGGTTTCGTCATATCCACCAAAAATTCGCCTTCCAGCGTACGTACAATTGTGCCGCAGGGAACATAAACGTAGCGGTTTTCCCCGGCGCGGCCGGTTTTGTTGTAAGAGCCACCTTTCTCTCCATTAGGAGCGTCAATATGCGGGTGATAGGCCAGTTCTAAAAGCGTAGTTAAATTGGGTTCCGCGCGCAGGATGACATCGCCCCCGCGCCCGCCACAACCGCCGTTGGGGCCGCCAAATTCAATAAATTTTTCGCGCCGAAACGACAAGCATCCGTCCCCGCCTTTGCCGGCGGTGACGTAGATTTTAACACGGTCTAAGAAACTGCCTGATTGCATAAATATAAATCCTTTTAAGCAAAAAAAGCGGCAGGGTATAATCCCGCCGCTTTAATTTGCCAAATGCTTATTTGTCCGCTTTTTTAGCAGCCGGTTTTTTGGTGGCTGTTTTTTTAGCGGGCGCCTTTTTTTCGGCTTTTACGGCCGGTTTGGCAGCGGCTTTGGGGGCCGCGGCTTTTTTGGCAGGCGCATTTTTTTCCGCAACTTTGGGGTACACGGAAATTTGTTGTTTGCCTCTTTTTACCCATTCAAAGGTAACAATGCCGCTTACGCGGGCAAAGAGGCTGTCGTCGCTAGAGCGGGACACGTTGGTTCCGGGCAGGAACTTGGTGCCGCGTTGGCGTACGATAATTTCCCCAGCGTTTACAAACTGGGAGCCATAGCGTTTAATACCTAAACGTTGGCCGTGGCTGTCTCTTCCGTTAGAGGAAGAACCTTGAGCTTTTGTATGTGCCATTGTTTATCTCCCAATTTATAACTGGATATCCGTGATTTTAATTTGCGTTAAGTTTTGTCTATGGCCCTGGGTACGTTCGTATCCTTTTTTGGGGCGGCGTTTATAGACAATCACTTTTTGACCTCTCAAATGTTTGACCACTTGAGCGGTGACCTTGGCTGCCGTGGCAGCTTTGGTATCTGCTGAGGTACCTTCTTCGTTAGCGGCCCAGAGAACTTTCAGTTCTACGGTGTCACCGGCTTTCGCGTCCAGCTTTTCAACCTGCAGATCTTGACCGGGTTTTACCCAGTACTGTTTTCCACCAGTTTCAATAATTGCGTACATAAGTTTATTTCCAGCTTCATTTCCCCTTAGGGGAAAATCCACTACTATAATTATAGCAAATTCACAGCGATAATGCTATTTGCCAAACAAGTCTTTTAGAAAACTGTTGTTTTTCTTGCCGCCGGTTTCGTTGGCCAGGGCTTCCAGCAGTTCTTTTTGCTTGGCGGTAGGTTTTTTTAAGACTTCAATTTTTACGTTGATGAGTAAATCGCCAAAGCCTTTTTTGCCCAGGCGCGGCATCCCGTTTCCTTGCATTTTAAGTACTTCGCCAAACTGGGTGCCTTTAGGGATGGTTACTTCAATTTCTTTTCCCTCAATGGTGGGCACTTTAATACTGCCCCCCAGTACCGCTTGCGGGTAGGTGATGGGCGCATCAATAAGGAGGTCGTCCCCTTCGCGGCGGAAAATTTTGTGCGCTTTGACGTGTACTTCTACGTACAAATCGCCAAAACCGCCTCCGTTTTCGCCAATATCACCCCCGTTGGAAACGCGCAACGTAACCCCGGTGCGTACGCCGCCGGGTACTTTGACGGTGATTTTTTCTTTTACGCGTTTATGCCCGGTGCCGCGGCACTCGGTGCAGGGTTTTTCTACTACCGTTCCTTTGCCGCCGCAATCGGGGCAGACTTGGCGCATGCTGAAAAATCCTTGGGAATACGTTACCTGACCGGACCCGTTACACGAGCGGCAGGTTTTGCGCTGGGAGCCCGGCGCGGCCCCGGTTCCGTCGCACGCTTGGCAGTTATCCAGGCGGGTGTAATCCACAGGCACTTCTTTGCCGCTAAAGGCTTCTTCCAGGGTTAAATCTACGTCTAATTTCAAATCTTCTCCGCGGGTGACGCGCGGGCCACGGTTGCGGCCGCCAAAACCGCCGCCAAAAATATCACCGAATACGGAGCCGAAAATATCGTTGATATCACCAAATCCATTGGCATTAAATCCGCCAAAACCGCCCGTGCCGTTAACGCCTTCGTGCCCGTATTGGTCATACATTTGTTTTTTTTGTGGGTCGGACAAGACGGAAAACGCCTCGTTAACTTTTTTGAATTGTTCTTCGGCCTCTTTGTTGCCGGGGTTGCGGTCCGGGTGGTATTTCATGGCCTGCTTGCGGAAGGCCGATTTAATTTCTACCTCAGTGGCACTGCGTTCAATGCCGAGGATTTTATAATAATCTTCTTTCATAGTTGTAGGCATAAATAAGTGATTACTTATATTTTAGCAAATTTAGCGCTCTTTAAAATGATGTGCTAAGTTCGGCCTTTTTCAAAAATGCTATAGTATAACTATGGAACTAAATACGCTACTTAAAAACACGTCGCGTAGTTTGTATTTAAGTGTAAAAATGTTGCCGCGTTCCATGCGCCCGGCATTTGGACTGGCGTATTTGTTGTGCCGCTATGCCGACACGATTGCCGACACAGAGGTTTTGCCTGTAGAAAAACGGCTGGACTGGATTGAGCAATTCCCGGCTATAGTCAAGACGCAAGATTATGCCAAACAGAACCTGCTGGTAAAAGATTTAACCGGGGCGAGCGACAACCCGTATGAAACCGCCCTGATTACCCATTTAGAAGACTGCCTTAAAGCCTTACACACTATCCCGGCCGAGCAAAAAGCGTTTATCTATGATGTTGTCCAGGCGGTGTGTGACGGGATGCGTGTGGATTTGACCACCTTTGCAAACCGCCAAGGGGCCGCCCCGGTTGCGTTGAAAACCCGGGCAGATTTAACCCACTATTGCCGGCTGATGGGCGGGAAACCGGGCCTGTTTTGGAGCCAACTTATTTATCATACCCATACGCTTAATGTGCCGCAAGCCGAGTTTTATCAATGGGGGCAACATATCGGGGATGCGTTACAAATTGTAAACATTTTGCGCGATTTGCCCAAAGATTTGCAGTTCGGCCGGTGTTATTTTCCGCAAGACCAACTGGAAATGCAAGGCTTGCAACCAAGCGCCTTGTTAAAGAAGGGAAATTCCGCCCGTTTTGAGGTTATTAAATACTATTGGTTGCGTTGGGGTAAAGAAAACTTGCAATACGCGTTTGATTATTTTAAGGCGCTGCCCAAGAAAAATTGGCGCACGCGGGCCGCGGTAGCGTGGCCGATTTTGTGGACGGCCGATACATTTAATAAACTGGCCTACACGCCCGACCTATTAAACCCGGCCAAACGGGTTAAAATTTCCCGGGGGCGCATTTATTTTACTATGTTAGTTACTCCCCTACTGCTGGTAAGCAATTTTTGCTTTGATAAATGGCTTTCTTATAAACTAAACAAACTTCCCTAAGGGCCCAAAAAGGCCTAAAAACGGCTCAAAAATCTAGGACCTTACGACGAGAAAAAATTTTTCAAAATTAGGTCTTGAAATTTTTCAAAAAAGTCTTATACTAGTAGTAACTTAAGTACTTGGGACCCGGGCTTACTCCCTGGTTGCGGTTGAGCGGATACAGCGTATTTGCCGATCGCGTGAAGACCCGGAGAGGTTCCATCCCTAGGAAATAGGAACATGGAGTCATGAGAATGACACGAATGAGCTAAACCCCCGAATTGGTACGCGGGGGTTTATTTTTGGGTAAATTTAGCACTAGGCGTTGTTGTTCGCTTAGTCGGATACCTCCGCCCTTCGGGCGCGTGCCGCCAGTATTCCTCCTAAGCTCACGCCTAGCCTAGCGTTAAATTTTCCGCAAAAACTACGCGAGTTCCTACCGTATTACTTCCTCGCACAAGCCTAGAAAAAAGTTCGTTTTTGATGGCAAAACCCTGCGCACAGTATACTTTGCTCTTTCGCGTCGCGTTCTGTGCCATTTTAGTTTGAAAAGGATTCGGGCGGTTTATTTTTGCTTGCCTTTATCAAAATTTTTACTATAATGAAGAAGTAATATATCTTCTGCAGTAAGGAGAGCAAATAAACATGTGGTATGGTATTTCTTCCCTGCGTCCGTTTGAACAGTATGCGTTATTTGGCGTATTGTTTATTGCGATTGCAGGGCTTTTGTATGCGTTGTTTTTGCGTCGTCAGGTAATGCGTGAGGACGCCGGCACTGCCAAAATGCAGGAAGTGTGGGGTGCTATTCGCGAAGGGGCAAACGCCTACCTCAAACGGCAACTTAAAACGATTTTGCCGCTCATTGGGCTACTTACGGTTTGTCTGTTTTTGTCCGTATACATTGTACCGGTTTCGCAAGATTCTATGGAACGCTTTGCGGGGTTAGAGGCCAGCACCATTAAACTGATTGCCGCATTTGGCCGTGCGGGCGCGTTTATTTTGGGGGCGGTGTTCTCGCTACTCGTTGGGCAGTTAGGCATGCGTATTGCCGTAGACGCCAACGTGCGTGTGGCGGCGGCTTCCAAACGGAGTTTTGGGGATGCTTTGCGTATTGCCTATCGCGCCGGAACGGTAACCGGGATGTTAACTGACGGCCTTGGTTTATTTGGCGGTACGATTATTTTTATTATCTTTGGCATTGCCGCGCCGGATGCCCTCTTGGGTTTTGGGTTTGGCGGCACGCTGCTGGCGCTTTTTATGCGTGTAGGCGGTGGTATTTACACCAAAGCCGCTGACGTAGGGGCGGACCTCGTCGGTAAAGTAGAAGCCGGTATCCCGGAAGATGACCCGCGTAACCCCGCGGTAGTAGCCGACTTAGTAGGTGATAACGTGGGTGACTGCGCCGGTATGGCGGCAGATATTTTTGAATCGTACGAAGTGACCATTGTGTCCGGCTTAATCTTGGGGATTGGTTTATGGCGTTTGACGGGACATCACGAGTGGATTGTGTATCCGCTTCTCGTGCGCGGTATCGGCGTGCTGTGCTCTATCATTGGTACGTACGCGGTCAAAGATTCTAAACGCTCCGCCGGAAACGCGATGAAGGCTATCTTCAAAGGATACTCTATTTCTGCCGCTATTTCTGTGGCGATCTTTGGCGTACTCGCGTATTTCTACATGAACCAAGTGCCCGGGGGTTGGTGGCGTCCGTTTGCGGCCACGACTATCGGGATTGTGCTCGCTATCTGCATTGACCGCTTGACGGAATATTTTACCGGTACGGAAAATAAACCGGTGCAAGAAGTCAAAAAATCTACCGCTACGGGTTCTGCCACCACCATCTTATCCGGCATTGCCGTGGGGTTTGAATCGGCGGTATGGACTACCTTAGTGATTGCGGCATCTATTTTCTGCTCCGTGGTAATTTTCGGTACCATTGACGGGTTAAGCCCGGTAGAGAAATTTAATTTCATCCTCTACGGGGTAGCCATGACCGGTATCGGTATGCTTACGCTAACCGGCAACAACGTGGCCATGGATTCCTTCGGCCCGATTGCCGATAACGCCAACGGAATTGGCGAAATGGCTTGGCACGGACAAGATGACCAAGAAACCAAAAAAGCGCGCCAAATCATGGCCGATTTGGATGGCGTGGGCAATACTACCAAGGCGATTACCAAAGGCGTGGCTATTGGCTCGGCTGTGATTGCGGCGGTGTCTTTGTTTGCCTCTTACATGGTGGATGTAAGTAACGTACAGCAACTGTTAAATGATGCGTGGGCTGCGGCCGGTAAAGACCAAGCTTTAACGCTACTAAGCGAAGTGGGCATTGTAGTTTCCAACCCGGTCGTTTTTGTGGGGATGCTCATTGGGGGCGCGCTCCCGTGGTTGTTTTCGTCCTTTGCTATTAACGCGGTAAGTCGCGCGGCTGCCTTGATTGTGCAAGAAGTCCGCCGCCAATTTAAGGGCGGAGTATTGGAAGGAAAAGCCAAGGCGGATTATACCCGTGCGGTAGGTATTTCCACCATTGCGGCGCAAAAGGAACTGATTATTTTGGCCCTCTTGGGGATTGTCTCCCCGGTAGTGGTCGGCCTTACGTTTGGCGTAGAAGCACTGGGCGGTTTTTTAGCCGGGATTATCGTTTCCGGGCAGTTACTTGCGGTGTTTATGTCCAACGCCGGTGGTGCGTGGGATAACGCCAAAAAAGTAGTGGAAGACGAACCGGCCAATATAGCCGCCAATACCGGTAAAGGGTCCGAACGCCATAAAGCCAGTGTGGTAGGCGATACGGTGGGCGATCCCTTGAAAGATACGGCCGGCCCGGCGGTCAACCCGCTTATTAAAGTGGTGAACATGGTGGCCGTCATTGTGGCGCCGATTATCGTCAACTATCACAACGATTTTACGCCGCTTGGCAAAATCGGTTGGGTGGTAGTAATTGTGCTCTTGGCGGTATTAAGTTGGGCGATTTTAACCAGCAAAAAGCCCGCGCAAGATGTAACCAAATAAAAAGTCTGTTTTGTCTAAACGATTCCCCCGGCTAATCCCCGGGGGGATTTTCTTCTAAGAATATCTTTCTTTTTTTTGCGCAAAATGCTAGGCTAGGGGTAGAAGTCCATTTTTAGGAGGTGCTGCTTATGCGCATGATAGACGTAATTATTAAAAAAAGAAACGGTAAAACACTCACGCAAGAAGAATTTAATTTTGTGTCCGAAGGGGCCGCCAAAGGCACCTTGCCTGATTATCAACTTTCTGCCTTTTTAATGGCTTGTTTCTTACACCCTCTTTCCGATGCCGAAACGGTTATGCTCACCAAAGCCATGGCCCACTCCGGCGGACGTTTGGATTTTTCAAAAACCGATTTGCCTAAAGTAGATAAACATTCCACCGGTGGCGTAGGGGACGGAATCTCGCTGGCGTTAGCCCCGCTGGTGGCGTGCGGCGGCGTAGCCGTGCCTATGATGTCCGGCCGCGGGTTGGGTCATACCGGCGGTACGCTAGACAAGTTGGAATCTATGAAAAATTTTGAAGTGCGCGTACCTGTTAACTTGATTTATCGCCAAATCAAAAAATTAAACGTGTGTATGTTCGGTCAAACGGCGGACTTGGCCCCGGCGGACCGAAAACTCTATTCCTTGCGTGATGCCACGGGAACGGTAGAATCGCGCCCGCTCATTGTGGCCAGTATTTTGTCAAAGAAATATGCCGAAGGCGTAGATAGTTTGCTAATGGACGTAAAATACGGCTCCGGCGCGTTTATGCAAAAATTGGAAGATAGCCGCAAGTTGGCCCGTGCGTTGGTATCCACCGCTAAGAAATTAGGGTTACATTGCCGCGCACTCATTACGTATATGGACCAACCGTTAGGCCGCGCCATCGGCAACGCCAATGAAATGCGCCAGGCCATAGAAATTTTGAAAGGAAATAAAGAAATCGCGCCCGATTTTTATGAACTTTTGGTGGAAGAAGCCGCCCACATGTTAGTGATTAGCGGGGCCCAAAAAGATTTGGATAAAGCGCGCGCACTGATGCAAGAAAAAATTGCAAACGGGGAAGCCTTGGCCAAAATGCGCCAAATGATTAAATGGCAAGGTGCTTCGCCCAGCGCGGTGGATACGCCGGATACGTATTTCAAAACCGCTCCGCTTACCGCCGTGTTCCAAGCGCCTAAGGGCGGCTATGTGGCTCATATTGATGCCAAAACGGCCGGGGTAGCAGCGGTGTTATTAGGGGCCGGGCGTAATACCATGGAAGATAAAATTGACTATGGGGCCGGCATTTGGTTAGAACGCAAAGCCGGGGATGCTGTACACAAAGGCGATACGATTGCCGTGTTACACGCCTCGGATAAAAAGCGCCTAGCGGAAGGATTAGCGTTGTTTGCTAAATCGGTAAAAATTACCAAACAAAAACCGGCCGCTTATAAGATTATTAAAGAAATCATTAAATAGTTCTATAAAGGCTCTTACTCGTAATTTACTATAATGTGTATATGGCAACAAAACCAGACATCATTGTAGCGAAGTCAGCCGGGTTTTGCCCGGGGGTGAAACACGCTATTGACCAAGTGCTCGCGTTAGAGGCTTCGGGTAAGAGCCCTGTGTATACCATTGGTCCGCTTATTCACAACAAGCAAGTAACTCAAATGCTTGAACAAAAGCAAATTTTAGCCATTGATAATCCCGCCCAAGCCACCGATAAAAACGGTGTGCTGGTTATCCGCGCACACGGGATCACACCGGATTTTCAACAGGAAATAGAAAATTTCGGGATGCCGGTGGTAGATGCTACATGCCCGTTGGTGAAGCGTGCTCAAAATATTATTGCTAAATTTGCCGTGCAAGATTACCACACAGTTATTGTGGGCGAAGCGGAACATGCGGAAGTAATCGGCCTAAAAGGGTACACGCAAGGGCGTTGCCATGTGGTTTCTTCCTTAGAAGAAGCGCGCGCGTTGCCTCATTTTGAGAAAGTAAATGTGGTTTCCCAAACGACGCAAAAAGAAAGCGTATTTTATGAAATAGCACAAGAAGTAAAAAAACACGCGGACCAATGCCAAATTTCCAATACTATTTGCCAACCTACTAAAGACCGGCAGAAAGAAACTATGGAAGAAGCGCAAAATGCGGATTTGGTCATTGTGGTAGGCGGAAAACACAGTGCCAACACGGCCCGGTTAGCACTGCTTTGCCAAGGACTTTGCAAACACGTACAACACGTAGAAACGGAAGATGAATTAAACGAGAAATTGGTGCGTGGGGCCACGCAAATTTTTATTACAGCCGGGGCTTCTACCCCGGACTGGGTGATTGACGGCGTGGAAAACCGTGTAAAGAAATTACGTGATTGCGGACGCGCAACCTCGTCTAATATATAAACTAGGAGAAAAAAATGACGATTAAGCGGATTGGAATTTTAACAGCCGGCGGGGATTGCCCGGGCTTAAACGCGGTGGTGCGTGCCGTAAGCAAAAACGCTTTGGGCAAAGGCATTGAGGTGTATGGAATCCGTAACGGGTTTGACGGATTAGTGCGTAATGATATTTTTAAGATTACCAATGAAACGGTTTCCGGTATTTTAACGTTAGGCGGAACTATTTTAGGGACGAGTAATATTGCCAACCCTTTCAAATATACGCTGGCTCCGTTTGGCTCTGTGCAGGAACCCAAAGACGTTTCCGGGGTGGCACTGCATAATTTTAAGGAACACGAACTGGATGCGCTTATCACTATTGGCGGGGACGGAACATTGCACATGTCCCAACAGTTTGTAGAACTAGGGCTGCCGATTGTGGCGGTTCCTAAAACGATTGATAACGATTTGTGCGCCACCGACCAAACCTTTGGTTTTGATTCGGCGCTGATGATTGCTACGGAAGCGATTGACCGCTTGCATACCACGGCCCAATCGCACCACCGGGTGATGATTGTGGAGACGATGGGGCGTTATGCCGGATGGATTGCCCTGCGCTCTGCGTTAGCCGGCGGCGGGGATATTGTGCTCATTCCGGAAATTCCGTATAACGATGACGTAATTGTAAATTATATTTTGAAACGTAAAAGTAGCGGTAAAACCTTTAGTATTGTGGTGGCAGCTGAAGGGGCCAAAAACGAAGCGGGCGAAGTGGCCGTGGCCCGCAAGGTGGAAGGAAGTACCGATACCATCCGTTTAGGTGGCATTGCCTATAAATAATTAAGCGATATGATTGAAAAACGCACCGGCATAGAATCGCGCGCGTGCGTATTAGGGCACACGCAACGCGGCGGTTGCCCGACCGCTTTTGACCGCTGGCTTTCCACCCTGTACGGGGCCAAAGCACTGGATATGGTGTTAGAAGAAAAATTTGGGTATATGGCCTCGTTTAGAGATTTTGCGATTACGGAAGTAAAAATTGCGGATGCCATTGCGAAACTAAAACGGGTAGACCCCCACGGTGCGGAAGTAAAAGCCGCGCTTTCTATTGGGCTAAGTTTTGGTTCGGCCCAAATCGGCTAAGGAGGATGTATGCAAGACAATCAAGATATTATTTACGGGATTCATCCGGTCATGGAAGCGCTTAAAAGCAAAAAGCGCAACGTCACCCAACTGTATGTATCTGACAGCAAAGCCGGGCACCGCACGGTGGAAGATATTATCCGCTTAGCCAAACGTACCAATGTGCGTATTGACCGCATTGAAAATAAAGTGCTGGACCGTTTAACCGGCAACGCGAACCACCAGGGAATTATGGCCAAAGTGCAACCTATTAAACTGATGAAACTTTCTACCGCTATGTATGAAGCGGATGGCAAAAAAGATGAGTTGTGGTTGGCGGTGGATGAAATGACGGACCCGCAAAATTTAGGCGCTATTATCCGCAGTGCGGCTTGTTTGGGGTTTTCTACGATTATTTTGCCAAATCGCCGTACGGTAGGGATTACCCCGGCAGTATACAAGGTGGCGTGCGGGGCGATTGAAAATGTAAACCTCGTAGAGGTTGCCAATTTATCAGCCGCCATTACGGACCTGAAAGAAGAAGGCTTTTGGATCTACGGGGCCGATATGGCCGGAAAACCGATTCACAAAGTACAATACAATAGTCCGGCGGTTTTGGTGATTGGTTCGGAAGGATTTGGTATCCGCGAAAAGACCGCTGAAAATTGTGATGAAATTGTGTCTATTGAACAAAAACAATTAGGCGGGGTGGACAGTTTAAATGCTTCTGCCGCCGCCAGTATTATTATGTATGATATGATGAGCAAGATTAAACTCAAATAATCGTTACAAACACTACAAGAAAACCCCCGCGTTTAGCGGGGGTTTTGTGTTTGTTACCTCCACTCTTCAAAACTGGCACACGCAAAGCAGTTGCCGTGTTCATCACTCCCACATGGGCAGAGGGCATTTCCGCCGCCAATATCTTCTTCTAACCCACTTAAATCGTCCGGCATATATCCGGCCGATTCCGCTGCGGTACAGAACCCGGTTTTATCCAGCGGATCTTGGCAAAGTTTGACAATTCGTCCGTTGGATACCACCCCAATAGCCAATTTCCCGCCTTCGTAAATACCCGCACTGCGTTCTGCTAGCAACAAAATGGCGTTTTCCTCCTCTAGCGGGATGACTTCATACGTGAAGGCATCACCCGGCTCGGACAGTGTAATATCGCCCTCATTTATGTTCTCGGCAAACGCATTATGTTGCATATAATAAATGCTTTGCGCTTGGGCCCAATCCCCTAGTGCTTGCATAGCCTCCGCCATGCGGGAACGTTCTACCGCCTTTTGGTATTGTGGGAGCGCAATCGCCGCCAAAATACCAATGATGAGCACTACTACGAGTAGCTCAATTAACGTAAAACCTCGTTTCATTAGTTGTTCTCCTTCCCTACAAATTTTGAAAG
>ONQH01000100.1:1131-6796 GCA_900319885.1 Candidatus Avelusimicrobium ruminicola | reverse complement strand
GCCCAGCAGCAGGCCCGCCAACGCGCGGCTGATTTACGGATTCAAAAACTGCTGCAGACCGTTTCGTCGCATCCGCGCATAGAGTTATTGCGGCGGCGTGCGTTTCCGGCCCGGCAAGAAGTGGACGCCGTGATTTTTGATTTGGACGGTACGCTGTTAGATTCTCTGTGGGCGTGGGAAAATTCCGGCAGTAATTATGTGCGCTCGCTGGGGTTGGAGCCGCCGGCCGATTTAGACGCCAAGTTGGAAACGCTTTCACTCATGGACGGGGCAAGATACGTCAAAGAGATGTATCACCTGCCCGACCCGCCCGAAGTCATTTTAGAAAAAACATTAGAGCCCATAAAAAACCGTTACTTTTATGAAATAGAACCCATGCCGGGCGTGCGCGAACAACTGGCGCAACTCAAAGCGCAAGGCGTTAAAATGGCGGTGGCTACGGCCTCGCACAAAGAATTTGCCGAGCGCGCCCTCAAACGTCTGGGGATGTTAGATTATTTTGATTTTATTATTACGTGTGACGAAGTGGGTATCGGCAAGACCAGCCCCAAAGTGTATGAAGCGGCTCTGGTGCGTTTGGGCACGCTCAAAGAACGCACGCTGGTAGCCGAGGACGCACTGCACGCGCTGGAAACCGCGCACCAAGCCGGCTTCCCTACCGCGGCTATTGAGGAGGCCCACTCGCTGGAACAAGCGGCGCAAAAAATGCGGGTGGCCGATTATTATATTACTCAATATAACGGACAAAATACCCTGGGTAAATAACTTTTTTGGGCAGTAAAAAACCCCCGCACGAAGCGGGGGTTTTGTTTGGTATTTCAAACCTATTTGGCTTTGTTAAACCCTTTCCAAATGAGGGCCGCGAGCGCGGCACCGATAAAAGGCCCCACGATAAATACCCACAGTTGGCACAAGGCTTGTCCGCCAAGTACCAAGGCAGGCCCAAAACTGCGGGCCGGGTTGACGGAGGTACCCGTGAGCGGGATGCCCATGATATGTACAAAGGTCAAGGTTAAACCGATAACCAGGCCGGCGATAGCGGCGGTTTTTTCGCTAGAGGTTACGCCTAAAATCGTCAGTACAAAGATACAGGTCAAAATGGCTTCCACTACTAACGCGCCACAAGCGGTAAGACCGATGGAAGAAGCCGCGCCGTATCCGTTAGCACCTAACCCGGTAGCGGCAATACCGCCCAAGTTGGTCATATTGATAATAGCGGCCAAGGTCAAGGCGGCCAAGAGCGCGCCCACGCATTGGGCCACTACGTAGCCAAAGAAATCTTTGGTGGTCATTTTGCCGCTCATCCACACACCCAAAGACACAGCCGGGTTGATGTGGCAGCCGGAAATATCGCCAATGGCATAGGCCATGGCTACGATAGACAAACCAAACGCAAAGGCAATCCCTAACGTGCCCAGCGCCGCACCCGCAATTGCCGCGGAACCGCAGCCAAAGAGGGTAAGTACAAACGTACCTAATAATTCAGCAGTATATTTTTTCACAGTTTTCTCCTGATGCCGCTTAGCGTTTTGCACGCCGCGCGGCGAAATGTTACCTATATATTGTAGCAATTTTGACGGATATCGAAGAGAGAAATTCCTTTTTATTTTTTTGTTACAATATAATATAGTTAGTTTAAAAATGAGGAGATACGTACCATGTATACAAAAGGTTTTACGTTAATTGAGCTATTAGTTGTTGTGCTCATCATTGCGGTTCTGGCCGCTATTGCGTTGCCGCAATATCAAAAAGCAGTAGAGAGAAGCCGTGCTATGGAAGCCATTTCAGCTATTAAGGCTGTTTATGATGCAAACAAAATATATTACATGACACATGGGGTTTATGCAGATAGTTTTGCAAAACTAGATATTTCTTTACCCTGGGAAAGTGATACCAAGTGGTATAACTATCACCATGATGCCAAGGGAACGAAAGATTGGACGATGCACTTACAAGGAGGCGGTGACAAAGATGATGCTGCCATCTTCATTGCTCGGAAAACAGGGCCTTATGAAGGAGCAGGTTTTATATATCAATTAGCTGCCAAAACTTTCGTTGATATGCCCGTTCATGAATTGCTTTGTACGGAACAAAGCAAAAATCCACACCTGTTTAAAAAGGAAAAGGGTGCCTTTTGCGAAAAGTTAATGCATGGAACAGAGGTGGTTCTTCAGAAGAAAACAGGCTCCCTGCGCGTATATAGATTTCATAGCTAGTAGTATTTGCCTTCCTACGATAAATCAATTAGGTGCCAGTTCTCTTGATATAACTCTTGTAGTTTGCGCTTGAACGGCGCGTGCTGGGGTGCAGTAAGTGCGGGGTCCGCCGCTAAAAGTTCGTCGCGGTCCTCAATGGCCCAGTACAAAATATCGCGGTCCTTAAAAATATCGCCGGCCTTAAATTCCAACTCGCCCGACTGGCGCGTGCCTAAAATTTCGCCCGGGCCTCTAAGTTGCATATCGCGCTCGCCGATTTTGAACCCGTCGCGCGTGGCACAGATGATGTCCACCCGTTCTTTGGCTACACTGCCGGCGTGCTGGGGTACCAGCACACAGTAACTTTCGTGTTCGCCGCGGCCCACGCGCCCGCGCAACTGGTGCAAACTGGCCAGGCCAAAACGCTCGGCATTTTCAATGACCATCACAGTCGCGTTTTTAACATCAATACCTACTTCTATGACGGGCGTGGCAACCAAAATATCGGTTTTGTGTGCGGCAAAATCCGCCATGACGCGCTCTTTTTCCTGCTGGCTCATTTGGCCATGTAACACCGCTAAACGAAACTGCGGGAACACTTTTTTGAGTTTTTCAAATTCTTCGGTCACGGCCTTGGCGGAAATCTTTTCGCTCTCCTCAATCAAGGGAAACACGATATACGCCTGGCGGCCTTTGGCTACTTCGGTTCGTACGCGGTCGTACGCCAGTTTAGAGGTGGCGCACTCGGTCAAAATGGGTTGGCGGCCGGGCGGCAGTTCGCTAAGGGTGGAGACATCTAGGTCTCCGTAAAACGCCAACGCCAGCGTGCGCGGAATCGGCGTAGCGGTCATGGTCAGTAAGTCCAACTTGGCGGTTTTTTCTTTCAGTTTACTGCGCTGTTTAACGCCAAAGCGGTGCTGTTCGTCAATCACCGCCAGGCGCAAATTGTGAAATTGCACCGTGTCTTGGATGACCGCGTGCGTGCCCACTAGAATTTGAATTTTCCCGTCGGCCAGTTCCTGCAAAATTTTCTTTTTGGCGGCGGTCTTGGTGCTGGAAGTCAGCACCGCGATATTAACGGGCAAGCCCGCCAGCATCCGCTTAAACGTAAGGAAATGTTGCTCGGCTAAAATTTCGGTCGGAGCCATCAGCGCGGCCTGGTATCCGTTCTCTACCGCCAGTAACATGGCACACAACGCCACGACTGTTTTGCCGGAGCCCACGTCGCCCTGTAGCAAGCGGTTCATCGGGCGCGAAGACGTGAGGTCTTTGAAAATTTCGTTAATCACTTTTTTTTGGCTGTTGGTGAATTCAAAACCTAACTGCTCGCGAAACGGGGTCAGCAAATTCTTTTTGATTTTGTAACCGTAATCTTTGGCTAAGATTTTAGTTTGCGTGCGCTTAATGCCCCACGCGGTAGCCAAGAGTAAAAATTCTTCGTACGCCAAGCGCGTGCGGGCGGTATCCAATTCGGCTAACGAGTTGGGGAAATGAATAGAGCGCAGGGCTTGCGGCGCGCTTAAGAGGTGGCGTTTTTCCAGTAAGGTTTTGGGCAGAATTTCGGGCGTGTCTGTAAGCGTTTGCGATTGGAGTGCCTCGTACATAAATTGCCGGAACTGTTTGTTGGTCAGCCCTTCGGTCAGCGCGTAAATGGGCGTAAGCCGCCCGGCGTGCAGCGAAGTCAGCGCGTCGGCCGCCACGTACGATTCTTCCACCGTAACTTGGTTGGCAAACATGGCGCCGCGGTCGTTCTTGCGGCCAATGACCCACATTTCGTTCCCGACGGTAAAATCTTTTTTGAGCGTGCCGAACGGGTCAAAGCGAAACGCGCGGTACATGCGTTTTTTGAACCACGTACACTCCATTTGCCGGCCTTGTTCATCTTCCAGCACGGCCTTAAAAATCAGCACACTGCGCGCGGGGATTTGTTGCGTGCGTAGTACGCGCCCTTTGAAAACGACTAACGCGTCGGAATTATATTCGTTGGGAGAGGTGTTTAAGCGGCGGTCCTGGTACGTGCGCGGATAGTAGTGCAGTAAATCCTGGATGGTTTGCACTTCCAGGCGTTCAAACAGTTTGGCTTTGGCCGGGCCGATGCCTTTTAAGAATTGAATTTTTACAGGCGCGCTCATACTTAAATTATAGCAATAACAAGCCTTTCCTTGAAATTTTGGCGTTTAGTCTTATACTTATAATATAGTAATATGGGTAAAGGGGATAGACATGAAGAAACTCAGTGTGCTCTCGCTTTTATTGTTTTTGGTGCTGAAAGCCTTCGGAGCGGACCCGGGGGTACACAACAGTTGGCGCGCACAAATATTCTTTATAAAATACGCGCGGGGCAGCCCCTATTTGTGCAAGTAAAGGCCGACGGTATTGATTGGACTGAGGCCCAACTGCTGGAAGCAGTACACGCGTATTATTCCCGTTGGTTTGAAAATGCCCGCCAGCATATCCGCGCTCAGCGCCTGGAAAAAGAATTTCAATGGGCGTTGCCGTTGTTGCAGGAGCAAAACATCCAAATCGTTCCGGCCGGGAACCGCGAGCCGGACCTGATTTTCTACTGGCAAGCGGAGGAGATAATTGCACGCGGAGCACAAACGGCTAACGGGGCCCGGCGGACCGGTTGGCAAGCCGGCAAAGAGGTTGGCTGCCCGCTAAAAAGTCTTACCGATCCGCGCGACAGCGTCTGCCTGCACGAAGTAGGCCACACCCTGGGTTTTGGCGAACAATACCCCATGCAAGGGGCGGACCGCAAAAGCAGTGCGCTGGGTAGTCATCGCCGCGCCGAAGACGGGATGATGGGCTGGGAAGATTCTTCCAAACAAAACCGCAAATTTCATTGTGATGATGCCAACGGGCTCTTGGTGCTTTTATCGCTCACCTTCCCCGAAGAGCAACGCCCGGTTGTTAAGAGCGTGTGCCCGGGCTCGGATGAAGTATTTGTAAACGGGATGTCCACCCGGGGGGCCCCGCTAAGCATCACCCAGGACCCTCAAGATAAAACCGTTTTTTATGTAACGCGGCAAAACTCGGCCAAGTATTCCGAACGGTTTGAACTTGCCATGAACACCCGGTTGGCAGATACGCAATCCTGGCAACTGGTTGAAGTAACGGAGCCAGATGCTTCCGGCCGCCCGGTGATTGGCAAAGGCCGTCAGGGTGAAACGATTTACTTTGCGTACACAGGTGGGGATGACCAGCGCGGCGCACGAAATATTTTAGTCGTTAAAAATAAAAAAGTAATAGTTTATCTGCGTAACGAGTACACCCCGGATGTCAACGTGCGTGTGGCGAACACCATGGCTCTATTTGGCTCGGGCGGGAAAAACCTGGTGCAAGCCTTCTATTTTGCCGGTAACCGCACACATACCCAGGGCACGTTGAAATGGAGGCAGGACGATTTGCACACTGAGAAGCATGTGAAGTGTACGTATCAACTGCAAGGGGATAACGTGTCGGTAAAGGAG
>ONQH01000100.1:0-1092 GCA_900319885.1 Candidatus Avelusimicrobium ruminicola | reverse complement strand
CAACAACGGACAGCCGAAACTTCCGCCAAAGAGCAAGCCTTTCAATCCCAATTATTAACGTGGAAAAAACAACTCATCCCCCAACTGGAAAAGGTCCCGCTGGCCTGTTTGTTACGCTCGTTGGGGATTAAGTGCCCTTCTCTGCGTTAGCGGTTTTCTTACCAAACGCCGGCCGGACCCTTGACAAAAATTCGTTTACGCCTATACTTACTATATATGCCTTTAGCGCAAAATCGTTTGGATCGTTTGCGTAAAGGGGGAGAGATTTTATGAAACGTTTACTGGTGTTGCTACTTTGTGTAGGGGTTGCGTTACCGGCTTTGGCAGTGCAGAAGCCGGGGCAACCGCCGCGTTTCATTTCCACCTGGGCAGCCGTGAGGGATGCGGCCCCGGGGGAACATCATACCGAGAAACGGGATGTGTATACAATATTGTATAAGTTGTCTTCCGCACAGCCGGTTTCCGTATCGCTGGATTTTGCCTCTTCCACGCCGGACAACGAGCGCAAAATCTACCAAAAAGCCATTGAACAAGCGTACAAAGATTGGTTTCATAACGCGCAAGAGCACATCAAAAAAAGCGGGCACAAAAAAGATTTTACCCAGGTATTAGCCCGCCTTAAAAAACCGAAAGTAAACTTCGTTTCTTCCCCCCGAGAGGCCGACTTGGAAGTACACGTAGTTTCCTGGCAAGACGTGCAAGAAAACTGCCACGGCAAGGAACTGCTGTTAAATTCCGTATCCGGGTGCGTAATTTGGGAAAAGTCACAAGCCGGCACCATGTTCTTGCCCAATTTGAAAGACTTATACCAAGCGTTAGTTAAGGAAGATTCACGGGCCACCAAAATTAAAAATATAGAAGTGCGCGCGCTCAACAAAGCGCTTGTTCCGCATGAAATCGGCCACACGTTGGGGCTGGCGGACCAATACGAAGCGGCCATCCAACGTACCAGCCACGACATTTACCGCTCCACCCACGTACGCAAAGGGATGATGAACAACAATCAATTTTCGTGTGATGACGCGGACGGGATTGTCAATTTGCTGGATATTCTCTACGGAGTGGAACCGGGGCGCAGCCAAGGGTGGCACA
>ONQH01000020.1 GCA_900319885.1 Candidatus Avelusimicrobium ruminicola | reverse complement strand
CTTGCAGAAGGCTCTTAAAATCTTGCGCGTCTTGCGTGAGTTGTTGGGTACGTACCCAAGGCAGAATAAGTGCGCGGGCGGCCGCATATCCACCATCTAAATAAACCGCTCCGATCACAGCCTCCACCGCGTTGGAAATAATACTATCCCGTTCGCGTCCGCCCGTGGCAAGCTCTCCCCGGCCTAATGCCATAAATTGGCCTAGGTTTAACTGTTTGCCCCAAAGATACAGGTTACGCCGGGAAACTAAATTGGCTTTTATTTTAGAAAGCACCCCCTCTTCATCATGAGGGCATTCGTTATAGATATAATCTGCAACGATCGCACCTAAGATACTGTCCCCCAGGAATTCCAGGCGTTCATTGTGTTTAATGCCTCGGTGTTCCCCAGCAAAAGACTTGTGAGTGAGTGCTTCCTTTAAAACAGCGGGATCTTTGAAGCGATATCCAAGGATTCGTTCAATATCCGTCTGCACAATTATTTTTTGGCGTTTTCTTGAATATAAGAAATGGCTTCGCCTACCGTTTTAATTTTTTCGGCTTTTTCATCCGGAATTTCAACATCAAATTCTTCTTCCAAGGCCATGATGAGTTCCACCGTGTCCAGGGAATCGGCACCTAAATCGTTTACGAATTGGGCTTCGGGCTTTACTTGATCAGCTTCTACACCTAATTGCTCCACGATGATATTTTTTACTCTTTCTTGTACGTTTTCTACAGACATGTTAGTCCTCCAATTAAAAAAAGGTTACCCTTTATTAAATTATATATATAAACCGCCGTTTACAGCAAGTACATGCCCTGTAATATAGGCGGCATCCTCACTTGCCAAAAACATAACCGCTTTGGCAATATCCTGCGCTTGCGCAAAGCGTTTAAGCGGAACAGACTCAAGCGCTTTGGCTTTTACTTCGTCACTTAATTGTTCTGTCATCGCCGTTTGTACAAACCCCGGCGCTACAGCATTTACACGCACATTACGTGAACCAAATTCCTTAGCAAACGTTTTAGTAAGGCCGATAATTCCCGCCTTGCTGGCTACATAGTTAGCCTGACCGGGGTTGCCCATTTCTCCTACCACAGAGGAAATATTTACAATACTGCCACTGCGTTTTTTAAACATAACTTTAAGGGCCGCCTTGGACATCAAAAACGTTCCTTTCAAATTTACATCAATTACCGTATCAAAATCTTCTTCGCTCATACGCACGGTCAAATTGTCTTTGGTAATCCCGGCGTTATTAACGAGCACATCAATTTGTCCAAATTCTTTGAGCGTATTTGCTATAAAACTATCACAATCTTGCGCGCAAGCGATATTTACCACCTGTGTATACACGCGAGCGCCCAACGCGGCTAATTTTTCTGCCGCCGCTGCCAAGCCGGTTTCATGGCTGGCACAAATGGCTACATGCGCCCCGCTTTTAGCAAATTCTTCCGCAATGGCTAACCCAATTCCGCGAGTAGCCCCCGTAATCACAACTGTTTTTCCGGAAAAGTTTGCCATTAGTGATTCTCCTGGTGGATTTCTTTTTCCAAATTATCAAACGTAGGTTTCAAAGCCGCCATCTTGGCTGCAATATCGCCTACAAAATTCTTTTCTACTAACCGCGCGGCTGTTTTAAGGGCATTAAAGATAGCAAAATCGTTAGATTTACCGTGCGAAATAATAGCCACACCGTTGACCCCTACCAAGGGTGCCCCGCCATAGCAATCGGGGTTGGTATGTTTTTTGACAGCCTTAAACGCTCCTTTAGATAACAACGCCCCCAGAATAGCCAGCGGGCGTTTTTTAACTTCGCGTTTAATCATGGCAATCATTGTTTTGGCAAGCCCTTCGGCAAGTTTAAGCACAATATTGCCTACAAATCCGTCACAAACAATTACATCTGTTTCGCCGGTATTTACATCCCGTCCTTCTACCGTGCCCTTAAAATTAACACCGATTTCCCGCATATGCGGAACCGTATGTTTAACAAGCATATTTCCTTTGGTTTCTTCTTCCCCAATGGATAAAACGCCTACAGACGGAGCCGGAATATCAAACACTTTTTGCATATAAGCCGAACCCATTACCGCAAATTGCAGTAAGTGAATCGGTTTACAATCAGCATTGGCGCCACCGTCTAACAACAAACTTACCCCTTTATAAGTAGGCATAGGTGTTGCAATAGCCGGGCGCTGCACGCCTTTGATACGGCCCAAACCAAACAAGGCCGCTACCATCGTGGCTCCGGAATGGCCGGCGGAAACAAACGCATCCGCTTCTTTTTTATGTACCAAATTGGCACATACAATGATGCTGGCGTTTTTCTTGTTGCGGCATTCTTTGGCAGGTTCCGCTGCCATATCAATGGTATCAGGCGCGTGGACAATGGAAATATGCTCTGGTTCTTTGGCGTAGCCTAAATTGGCCAATTCTTGGCGCAACACAGCCTCATCCCCAACTAGGATAACATCCAAGTTGAGTTTTTTAGCCGCTTGCAAAGCGCCCAACACATTGGGACGCGCGCCGAAATCTCCGCCTAAAGCATCCAGAGCAATTTTCATAAAGGCTCTTATTTAGCAGCCGGTTCTTCTTTGGTTTTCTGCGCCACTACCACACGGTCTTTATAGTAACCGCAAGAGGGGCATACGTTATGAGGAAGACGTTTGGCATGACAATTAGGGCATTCCACGAGTTGCGGAAGTTCTACCCCAGAGTTATGGGATCTTCTCATATCCCGGCGGGAACGAGTGTGTTTTTTCTTTGGATTCGGCATTTCTTATACTCCTATATTTCGTAAAAATTCACAAGAACTTTACTATTTAAATTTTCCTTTTAGAACGGCAAAAGGCGACAAATTTTCTGCTTTACATCCACAAGGGCCTTCGTTCAAATCCTGGCCGCATTGAGGGCACAAGCCTTTACAATCCGGCGAACACAGAAAGCGAATATCTTCCGTCAACGCCATTGTTTGTCGTACAACATACATTATATCAATTATTTCAAGGTTCGTGCTAAAAGTTTCAGAAAATGTTTCACTAAACGGTTGCGTAACTACACGCAAACAACGTGCGCACTGCACTTCACGCTCGCCGGAAATAGTACCGGTTACGATCATTTCTTTATTCGCCACGGAAAAAGAAAGATTCACTGCCGCTTTGGTAATTTTATTAGGGGCTTCCAGCACATCGGCAAAATTTTGGGCTGGCAACTGAGCCGCACAATGCAGCCCCCCCATCCGGATAATATCGTGTGTCTTAAATCGTAAGTTCTGCGGAACGTCATATTCCGCGTAATTTAATTGCGTCATAGAGATATTTTACCAAATTTAATGCGTAAACGCTTTGTTTTGCCATTTACAACTACGCCAACGGCGCTCAAACACGGCCGCGCGAATCAGTTCGTCCAAAGCCATCGCCAACCAAATACCTACGAGTCCCCAACCCAGCCACACCCCCAGCACGTAGGCCAGCAAGGTAGCCACCCCCCACATTACAATAACTCCGGTCCAAAAAGGGAACAAAACATCCCCGGAAGCGATGAGCGAGTTTACCGCTGTAATATTGACTGCACGACCAATTTCAAGCACTACATCTACCCACAAAACTATAACCCCCAAACGAATTACATCCGGATTATGGGAAAGTAAACTAAAAATTTGTTTGCCAAAAATGGCAGTGAGTAAAGAAATGGCAACACTAACTACAAGTGCCCACCGGATAGAATATTTTTCCAACGAAAAAGCCGCTTGATTGCGTGCACGCCCTACCAAATGTCCAATTGTAATAGAGGCCCCGTGTCCAATGGCAATGGCAAATACGTACGAAAACATAACAATGTGCATGGTATACGTGCGCGTCGTTAAAGAGGCGGCCCCTAACAATACTGCAAAATAAGTAATAACCACTTGCGACAAATCATACGACAAATTTTCCCCTGCTGCCGGCAAACCGACAATTAGTAAATTTTTAATTTTATCCCAAGGGAAAGGCTTAAAATACCGAAGCGGCGGAACCCCCGTTACCCGCGTAAATAAGATATAGGCCAACAAAATAACGGCCACAAAGCGGCACGCCATCGTAGAAATACCCGCCCCCACAATGCCCAAACGCGGCAAACCTGCGTGTCCAAAAATAAGTAAATAGTTTCCAACTATATTGATAATATTTATAAGGAGTGCCACCCACATGGGATAATAGGCTTTATTGTGGCTACGCAAAATGGCGCCCAGCGTCATCACCACAGCCAAAAACACAGAACTTCCCCCCACAAGGCCCATATAAGGCAAAGCATAATCAAACAAATGCGCTTTAAGGCCCATGAGATGTAGTAACTGCGGGGCAAAATAATACAACCCGGCGCTTACCACAACCCCCATAATCAGGTTTAATAAGATCGATACGCCAATCACTTGTGCTACATTTTTTTTCTGTTTTGCACCCAAATACTGCGCGCACAACACAGATGTTCCCAGCGTAGTAATCATATAAACAAGGCATATTAAAAATACCAACTGATTCACCACCCCGCTGGCCGCTACCGCATCATCACTAAAGCGGCTAAGCATAAAAACATCCGTTGCTCCCGTGAGCATTAAAAGAAGTGTTTCAAAAAAAATGGGATTTGTTAAGTGAAACAACTGCGTACGTAGCGCACGCGCAACCTTTTGAGATTTTTTCTTTGTCATAATTACAACTTACTTGTGTTATAAATATTTTAGCAATTTAGCAGTAATTTGTGTGAACTGCACCCCCAAAAATTGCTACAATAATGGCGTATTATCAAATGGGCCGACAGAGGACGTTTGATAAACTATATTAATTAAGGAGAAGGATCAATGAAAAAACTAGCAGTATTGTTAGTAGCATTATTCGTAGCTGCCCCCGCTTTTGCAGGGGATAACGGCATCCTCAAATTATCCTTGTGGGATGATATTGCCGTGGCTTTGCCCAATAATACGCAAACCGTTAGAGGGATTGACGTGGGGATTGGTTCCAACACCAACTCTATCTATGGTTTACAATGGGATTTATTAGTAAGCAAAGCCGGCGAACTGCGCGGTATTAACGAAGCCTTAGCCGTTGCTAAGATTAACGAAGGGTATGGTATCAACGGTGCGTGGATTTATGCCCGCTCTAACAGATTATATGGGTTGCAAAGCGCTATTGTGGATATTAACGATTCTCACTTTGGCGGTGCCCAATTTGGTATTGTCAACTTTGCCCATGGTACCTTGATTGGGGCCCAAGTAGGTATCTACAACCAAGTAGAAGACTTGCACGGGGTACAACTCGGTATCGTTAACAATGCTCACCACATTACCCAAGGGTTGCAACTCGGTATCGTAAACATTGCCAAGAACGGTTGGTTCCCGGTCATGGTATTGGTCAACGGTCGTTTCTAATTTTAGTTGCAATAAGACCGCGTACCTTGTGTACGCGGTTTTTTTTTGTTATAATCTATATAGGTGTATTGAGCAAGAGTGCGCCCCAAGTTTGTAAATCAAAGCACGTCTTGACGGCACCCAGGCAATCGCCACCGAGGTATCCTCTACCTTAATTTAGGCGTGCGCCACAGGAGAAAAATAATGAGTAATGTATCTATGAAAGCCATGCTGGAAGCTGGTGTACACTTTGGTCACCAAACCTCCCGCTGGAACCCCAAAATGGGCCGCTTTATCTTTGGAGAAAGAAACGGTGTGCACATTTTAGACCTTCAAAAAACCGCCAAAGAACTTAAAAAAGCCTGTGCTTTTGTAAAAGAAGAAAGCAAAAAAGGTGCTAAATTTTTGTTCGTAGGCACCAAGAAACAAGCCCAAGAAGCTATCAAATCCGAAGCCGAACGCTGTGGTGCTTATTGCATCAGCGAAAAATGGTTAGGTGGAACTTTGACCAACTTCCAAACGGTCAAAAAGTCCATTGAACGCATGAACGAACTTGAAAAATGGGAAGCTTCCGGCGTATTCAAAGCCATCTCCAAAAAAGAAGCCAGCCGTCTTACCAAAGAATTGGCCCGCTTGCAAAAATTATTAGGTGGTATCCGCGATATGAAAGTGCTCCCCGACGTGGTTTTTGTGATTGACCCCGTTGACACCATGGGTGCCGTGCGCGAATCTCACGTGTTGGGAATCCCGGTGGTAGCCGTATGTGATACCAACGCCGATCCGGACTTGATTTCCTTACCGGTTCCCGGAAATGATGATGCGGCCCGCTCTATTAAATTATTCTGCGGTGCCATCGCCGATTCTATCCTGGAAGGAAGAGCCGAAGTAGAAGCTGCCAAAACCACGGAAGCTACCCCGGCCGACCCTGAAAACCCGACCATGGCCAAAGCTTTTGAATCTGCCATGTTAGAAGCGGAAAAAGCGGAAGAAGCCCAAGCGGCCCAAACCGCCCCGGTAGTGGAAGTAGTAGAAGAAGTAGTGGTAGAAGAAGCACCTGTCGCCGAAGTAAAAAAAGAAGCCGAAGAAAAACCGGCCAAAAAAGCAGCTGCCAAAAAAACCACGACTAAAAAAACCACTGCTAAAAAAACGACAGAAACCAAAACTGCCGCCAAAAAAACTACCGCTAAAAAAACCACTACAAAGGCCAAAAAAGCGGACGCTAAAGAAGAAACAAAATAACATTCTTATCCCAGTTCCCGTTCAAAGCGGGAACTGGAACGATTGAAACTTTAGGAGATATGACATGTCTTTAATGGACGATATTAAAACCTTACGCGAAAAAACCGGTGCGGGCATGATGGACTGCAAAAAAGCCCTCATGGAATGCAAAAATGACATGGAACAAGCCGTTGTATATCTGCGCAAAAAAGGCTTGGCCGCCATGGCTAAACGTGCCGATCGCGAAACAAAAGAAGGCAGAGTAGTCGTAAAAACCGACGGGAAAAACTTTGCTATGGTATACTTAGGTTGCGAAACGGACTTCGTAGCCAAGACCGATGGTTTCATTGCATTAGCCAATGAATTAGCCGATTACGTACTTGCTCACCCGGGCGTAAACTACGATACCGACGAAACCATCAAAGCCAAAATCACCGAACAAGCCCCAAAATTTGGGGAAAATACTACGTTAAAAGGTGCTTATAACTGGTCCGCGGCCGACAATGCTGTAATGGCCTATTATGTGCACTCCGACAATAAAAAAGCCTCTCTGTTGGAAATGGCTGTTGCCGGTAATGTGGACAAGACCAAAGCGGCTGAACTCGCCCGCGAACTGGCCATGCACACCGTAGGTATGCAAACCGGCTGGATCAAAGCGGAAGACATCCCGCAAGAAGTCATTGATAAAGAATTAGACATCTACAAAACCCAAGCGTTAAACGAAGGCAAATCCGAACAGGCCATTGAAAAAATGTTGCCCGGTAAAGTCAAAAAGTTTGCCAAAGAAAATTGTCTGTTAGAACAAGCTACGATTAAAGACAACAAAAAAACCGTAGCCGACTATCTAAAAGAACAAGCGCAAGCCTTGGGCGGCGAAGTAACCGTTACCCGGTTCGTTCGTTTCTAATAAAGTCCCCGCTTCGGCGGGGCTTTTTTTTGTGCGCATACACTAAACAGGTGCGCAGAAGAAAAAGATTTATGCTACAATACTAAAAATAAATGGCAAAGGAGACCCGTATGTCAGCTACCCACAAAAAACGCATTTTACTTAAACTATCCGGCGAAGCACTTAGCATGGAAGGCCACCGCGGTATTAACCCGCAATCCTTAAAAGAAATTGCTACCGAAATTGCCGAGGCCTACAAAAAAGCGAACTGCCAACTAGCTATTGTCATTGGCGGCGGGAACGTGTGGCGCGGGGTGCGTGACGGTGGCGGCGTAATTGACCGTGTCAATTCCGATAGTATGGGTATGTTGGCTACCGTCATCAACGCCATTGCCTTGCAGTCCGCCATTGAAGATGCCGGCGTTCCCACCCGGGTGCTTACCTCCATCAATATTTATCAATTAGCGGAACCGTTTGTGCGTCGCAAAGCCATGCGCCACCTTGAAAAAGGGCGCATTGTTATTTTTGCCGGCGGTACGGGGAACCCATATTTCACTACCGATAGCGCGGCCGCTTTGCGTGCCAGTGAAATTAACGCGGACGTTTTACTCAAAGCCACCCAGGTAGACGGTGTATATGACTGCGACCCCAAGAAAAATCCGCAGGCTAAACTGATTGAAAAAATCACCTATGCCGAAGCCATTGAAAAACGTTTGCAATTTATGGACACTGCGGCGTTAGCCATTTCTATGGAAAACAAATTGCCCATCCAAGTGTTTAACCTACACCAAAAGGGTAATATTGAAAAAGCCCTGTGTGGCGATAAAATCGGCACGGTAATTTACTAAATCGTAATTCCCCCGCCCCTGCGGGGGTTTTTTATGCCTCATTGGGCAGATACAAACAAATATGCTAGAATAGAAATATGTCCAGTACGCGTTTCCAAAAAACCCCTGCGCACTATCTGCAATACCTGGGCCTCAAAGGGCTTTGTATTGTGTTCTCACTACTTCCGTATCGGTTTTGCGTGTGGTTGGGCACGTTTGTGGTGGGCGTTTCTCGGGTATTTCTTCCCAAGCGTTTTAAGCGGATGCAATACGATATTCACCGCGCATTTCCGGAAAAATCCCCTCAAGAAGTACGCCAAATTGCCATCAATTCTTGGCGCAATATGGGTACTATTCTGGCCGAATTTATCCAGCTCTCTCACACCAGCCGCAAAAAATTCAAGGAACACTGCCGCGTAGAAGGCTTTGAAAAAATCCAAGCCGCCGAAGGTAAAACAGGCGGCATTATTCATATCGGTCACTTTACCAACTGGGAAGCCTTTGGCTTTGCGGCTTCCGTTTACGGGGCAGACAAAGCCGTTCTAGCACTCCGGGCGGATAACCCCTATATTGACGAAGAAATGAATCGTTTACGCAACGTTTTCGGGGGAAGAACGTTTTATAGCAATCACCAAGATCAACCATTTTTTGCTTGTATGCGCTGGCTGAAAAAGAAAAAATTGATCGGTATCTTAATTGACCAAAATGCCAGTTCCAGCCAAGTTTGGATTCCGTTCATGGGGCGCATAGCGGCGTTTTCCCCTATTTCGGCCCTTTTGGCAATAAAAATGCAAGTACCCGTTTTCCCCGTTCAAGTGCACCGCGAAGCCGACGGCATGTTGGTATGCCACATCAAAGACCCGCTTATCCCCCCCACCGAATATAATCCGCAAAATGTACGTTTATTTACCCGGCAACTTATTGAATTTTATGAAATGTGTTTGAAGGAAGATCCGGCCAGCTGGCTATGGGCACATAACTTATGGAAACGCGATAAAGAAGGCGAACAATATTTGGCCCAACACCCGGAGGAAAAAGTATGATTAAAGCCGTATTTTTAGACAGAGACGGAACTATTATCTACGAAAAACCCGGGGTTTATCTTTCCAAACCGGCCCAAGTGCGCTTGTATAAGAGCACCCAACCGGCCTTAAAATTACTTTGTGAACACGGTTTTAAATTATTTATCGTATCTAACCAATCCGGCATTGGCCGCGGATATTTTACAGCCAACGAAGTAAACGCCGTGCACGCCCATTTAATTCATTTACTTAAACCGGCTCGTATTGAAGAAATTGTATTTTGTCCGCATGCTCCGGACGAAAAATGTGCCTGCCGCAAGCCGCAACCTAAAATGGGATTAGATCTTATTAAAAAATATCATATTGACCCGAAACAATCGTATATGATCGGAGACAAGAAAGCCGACGTAGAATTTGGCCATGCGCTGGGCTGCAAGAGTATCCTTGTAACCACGGCCAATGGGCATCGTCATCTAAAGAAATATCCCGATTTACACCCGGATAAAGTAGCCACCAATCTACTTAATGCCGCTAAATTTATTCTTGCAGATAGCGAGGAATTGCCATGAAAAAGATGTTATGCGCTGTATTATCTTTAAGTTTTTTAGGGGCCTGCCACTGCACGTGCAACACTTCCCGGCCGGTCTCTATCATCCAACCCGACACGGTTCAATCTTCTCTTGCCACACAGCCCGAGAAAGAAGAACTATCACAACCGGTAAACGAACAAAAAACCTCGGCAAAACCCGTTTCCGCCGCATTACCTTCTGCAACGTCCGCACCAACTGTTACGACAAAAACAACAACGACCCCGCCAGCGAACAAACCAATTATTGCTGAGAAGGAAGTTAAACCTACTGTTTCCACCGCGTCTGCCTCTACGGTTCAAAACGCTGCTCCCGTTTTTGACCGGGAACAAGCCCGGCAAGTAATTGCCCAAGCACGCGCCCGGCAAACACTTACAAAACCACAGGCAGATAAGGCTGTGTTTAAGAAGGAGCCTTTATTGCCCACGGACGGACGTTTACTAAGTCCCTTTTCATACGAACCGATTTTGCCGGACAACACCCATGCGCCCTGGAGTAACGAAAATTTAAAATACGGGCTTTATTATTCTTTTGTAAAAGCCGGCACCGCTTATATTAAAAACCGCGGCCTTACCAACATAAACGGGAAAATGGCCTATTTAATTCAAACCACTGCCTTTTCTGCCAGCGTCATTGACTCTGTATTCAAAGTGCGGGATGTTAATTATTCCTGGTTAGATGCCAATACTTTTCACTCGTTGGGATATTCGCAAAGCGTACGTGAAGGCAATTACAAACGGGACGAGTGGGTGACATTTGATAACAAAAACGGACGTTTCTACGGTGAAATTCAAAAGAAGGAGAAACCCCGCGCGATTGCAGGCCATCTGGATATAGAAGTGCTGGATATGCTTTCTTCCTTATACTTTGTACGCAAACAACCGCTAGAAAAGGGTAAAGATGTTATTTTTGATATTATTAACCGCGAAAAACAATATCCGCTTGTAGTAAAAGTATTAGGAAAAGAAACCGTCAAAACAGAAGCCGGTAAGTTTGATTGTTGGGTAGTTGAGCCCCAATTTAGAGGAGAGGGT
>ONQH01000001.1 GCA_900319885.1 Candidatus Avelusimicrobium ruminicola | reverse complement strand
ACGCTATGCACCAACCCCAACGCGCGGTAGCAGTCCGGCACGGTTTTGGTAATGATACGTACGCCTAACGAATCTTGGATTTCCGCAAATGTACAATTATGTTTTTGCATTTTGCGGTAAATGGAATAATAGTTTTTGGCCCGTGCCAAAATGCGCGACTCCAAATGTTCCGCTTCCAAAGCCGGGGCCAGTGCTTTCTTGAAAGTTTCCAGGGCCGCTTGGCGATCCGCGGTGCGGGCCTCTACCTGCGATTTAATATCCTCGTATTCTTGCGGATGTAAATATTTGAAGGATAAATCTTCCAAATCGGTTTTGATGGTAAACATCCCCAACCGCTGCGCTAGCGGAGCGTAGAGCGAAATCGTTTCGTACGCTTTAAATTTTTGTTTTTCCGGGGGCATATACTGTAACGTACGCATATTATGGGTGCGGTCTGCTAGTTTGATTAAAATCACGCGCACATCTTCGGCCACGGCAATAAGCATCTTACGCCAGTTTTCCACGGTTTCTTCATCCGTGGAAGAAAACTTCAAATCACTAATTTTGGTAACCCCCTGTACCATGTGCGCAATTTCTTTATTAAACTCTTTGCGTAAATCTTCCAGCGTGACCCCGGTATCTTCTACGGTATCGTGCAGTAAGCCGGCACAAATCGTGTCGGCATCCAAGTTAAAATCCATTAAAATATTGGCCACGTGGCAACAGTGCGTAAAATACGGTTCGCCGCTTTCGCGCTTTTGGTCTTTATGGGCGTTTTGGGCAAAATGATAGGCTTTCTCAATCAGAGAAGTATCCTGGTTGGGGCTATACTCCTTAAATTTAGCAAGCAAGTCGCTCAGTGTAGGCGCGTTCATACTATAAATCTCCCAAAATATCTGCAGCGGCGCGTTTGGCTACGCCCGGTTCCCCTAAACTACTGCGTAAGGCCAATAATTGGCGGTGCATATCCGCTAATTGGTGCGGATGGGCAAACATATCCTGCGTTACTTGCACGCATTTTTGCACCGTAGCATCTTGCTGAATCAATTCTTTAACTAGCGGCTTATCTACCAGCAAATTCACCAGCGAAATATATTTTACTTTTACTACCAAGCGCGCAATAAAATACGTAGGCGCAAACAACTTATACGCTACCAACATAGGCACGCCCAACAAGGCATTTTCCAACGTGGCAGTGCCGGAACAAGCCAGCAAAAAATCCATTTGGCTGCGCACTTTGTAATCGGTTTCTTTGACAAAGTGGAAATTCGCCGGCGGCTCTTCACCCATTAAATCAATAAAGGTTTTTTCATCCGCGTCCGGCAGTAAAAAAATATACGCCTGCAGGTTCGGATATTGCTTGCACAGTTGCTTGAAAGTTTGATAAAAAACCGGCGTTAAGCGCGTAATTTCTCCCCGGCGGCTCCCGGGCAATAAGCCCAATTTCCACGCATAGGAAGTCGGGTCCTCAATCTCAAAATTTTTAGGTAGCGGTGCCGGCATTTTGTCTAAAAGCGGATTGCCCAAAAAGACCGCGTTTCCGCCACGCGTTTTGTGAAACGCCGGCTCAAACGGATAAATTACATACATTTTTTTGGTAAGCGCGGCCAACCGTTCGGCCCGGTATTGGCGCGAGGCCCACACTTGCGGCGTTACATAATAATAGGCCGGTATGTTTTCGGCTTTGGCTACTTTCAAAAATTGGTGATTGAGTCCGTAAAAATCTACGGCAATAAAAGCCGCCGGCTTACGCGTTTGCAAAATCGTACGGACTTGTTTAATCAGTTTGAAAAATAACGGAAGTTTTTTAAGCGGCTCAATAAAGCCGATCAGCCCTTGGCTGGCTAAATCCAGCACAAATTCATCGGCACAGGTTTTTAGGCGCGGCCCGCCGATAGCAATCACACGCACGGTGGGGTCCAGTTCCTTCATGGCTTGCACCAAATGGGCGGCATGAATATCCCCCGAAATGTCCCCTGCGGAAATAAAAATAGTTTTGCCGGTTTTAATTTCCATACGCGTACCTTTTTTACATTATACTTCATATTTTAGCGGTTTGGGTAGCGTGGGCCCTTTGACAACCTTGTTTAGATTGCTATAATGTTTGTATGAAAGAACGTTGCTTAGTTTTAATGAAACCGGATGCGCTGGAAAAGCGCCTGACGGGTATTATTTTAGACCGCCTGGAACGGCTGGAGTTGGATATTGTAGCCGCCAAAGCCGTTTGCCTGACGGAAGATTTGATCCGTGCCCATTATCAGCACTTGGCCGGCAAACCGTTTTTAGAAAATGTAGTACGCTATATGATGGGCGACTATAATCACCTCCCCAATCACAAAATTTTGGCTTTTGTGTTCCAAGGGGAAGAGGCCGTGGCTAAAATACGCCGCACCGTAGGGGCCACCAATCCCGACAATGCCGCCCCGTGGACTATCCGCGGCAATTTCGGTAAATTTGATAAAGCGGCGGACATTGTGTACAACTGCGTGCACGCGTCCGACTCGGCGCAAGATGCCGAGCGCGAAATCAATTTGTGGTTTTCACCGCAGGAAATATTGGACGCTTAACTATGCTATTTTCCCGTCTATCCAAGTTAGTAGGGAGTATCGCCGCTTGTTTATTAACAGCGGTCACTTTATGGGCCGCCCCGCAAGAACAGGGAATCACGCTATCCACCAAAGACGGGTGGTCTTTAGCGGCGACCTATCTGCCTGCGTCTAAAAACACAACCGTAGTGCTGCTACACGATTTAGGCAAAAGCAAAGGCGAATTTGCTTCTTTTAGAAAGGCCTTGGCCAAAGCGGGTTTTGGCTATGTGGCACTGGATTTACGCGGCCACGGGCAAAGCACGGGCAAAGGCAGTTATAAATCGTTTGCCAAAGAAGGAACCGATAACCCGTATAATAAAATGATGCAGGATGTGCTTGCGGCGGTTAACTTCTTAAAATCTAAAGGAATTTCCGAAAGTAACATTATTTTATTGGGTGCCGGGTTAGGGGCCAACGTAGCCGCTAAAACCGCCGGTGCCTTGCCCAACCTCAAAGGGATTGGGCTCATTAGCCCCAGTGTCAACATCCGCGACGTACTCCCCGTACCGGGGTTACGCTCCTACCGCGGCGCGGTACTATTGGCAGCCAGTGCCGGCGAGCGCAAAGGATTTTTAGAAGCCAGCATCTTACGCAACGTGGCTTTCTTAACAGCCGGCGGCGGACACGTTACTTTTTTGACCGCGTATGATTTAAGTTCGCACGAAATGTTGGACAAATATCTCACCGCCTCGGTTATCCAATGGGTAGGCACGCCCGTTCGGCCTAACTTACTACCGGACGCCAAACCGGCCCTGGCCAAAAAGGCTCCGGCCCAAACAGAACCTTCCGCGGCCGACGCAGATTTATTACCGTCGGTACTGATGGAGTAATCTATGTCTATAAAACCCGCGCGCATCGTGTTTCCCGGATTTTGGTTTGGCAAAAGCGATTTGAAACAAGCCGAAGAGTTGGCGCGTAGCGGGGTGGGCGGTTTTTGTCTGTACAATGCCAAAGCCCAACAAGCGCAAGATTTCATCAAACGCATGCAAGACGTTTCTCCGTATGACCAACTGTTATTTTGCGCGGACATTTGCAACCATCTTAACGAAGTTATTATAGATGCGCCGGCCCTGCCTTCCAATGCACAAATTTGTCATTATGAACTGCCGCAAGATGTGGCCTACCGCAAAGGGTATTTAACTGCCCGCATGGCCCTATCTATTGGGATTAACTGGGTGCTGGCCCCGGTGATTGATTTAGGATACAACGCCTACACGTTTAGTGATGTGCCGCTTCAAGTAACCCAAATTGCTGGCGATTTTATTGCCGGGCTTTCTAACGGGGGTGCGCTCAACTGTATTAAATATTTCCCGGGCGTTTCCGGCGCACTTAAAACCTTGGCCCAACTGGAAGATGCCGAATTTATCCCTTATAAACACATGTTCCGCCGGGCCGATGCCATTATGCCCTCGGATATGATTTTCCCCAATATTGATAACGACAACCAAGCCATGCTTTCCGACAAAGTAATACAGGGGTTACTTAAAAAACGCCTCAACTATAAAGGGTGCGTGGTCAGTTTTCCGTTGTTTAAGGGCCGCTTAAAATACGAAGGCCCCAGCGCGGTGAAAATGTTGCACTGCAAAGTGGAAAACATCTTGGCTCCCAAAGAGGCGCAAACCGTTATAGATGCCATTGAGCGCGAAGTAAACAAAGGCTTTTTAATGGATGAAATTATTCACGCGGTTTCCAACCATGAAATGTTTTTAAGTAAAGTAGCCGCCGGGCCCGAGCCACTCTCTATACACGAAGCGTTTGAAATGGCCCGCAAAGATTTCCAAAAAAAATAAGAGCCCCTTAAAAGGCTCTTATTTATTTTGTAAAAACACTTAGGCAGCCGCCAACGCAGCCCCGATTAACGCCAAAATAGTCCCCCCAAATAAAATCATTAAGATAATGGGGATCAGCGCAATAAGAATCGTTAACCAGCCAAAAATGCAGGCCCACTTGGCCATGTCTTTGGCTTCTTCCAAACGTTGCTGATACACCAGGTCACTTGCCCGGAGCGAAAACACCAACGCGGCTAATGCCAAGGGGATTGTCCAAAACCCGGTAAAACAAGAGGTAATCACCGCCACTACTACCAGCACAAAATGTGTATTTATTTCTTGATGTTCCATAGTTTCCTCCAATATGATATTATTTTATCAAATACAGGAGATTGCTATGAAAAAAATAGTTCTGTTTTCTTTGTGTGTATGCTTGGGGGCTTGTACTTCTTCGGTGCGACTGTCCCCGGTGGCCGGTACGCAACCTGCCGACTTTTCTTGGAGGTGCCAGAGAGATTTTCCAAACGGGCAACCGCAAGAAAAGGTACTCGCTCCTCGGGAGTTGGACGTCCGTTCGTGTGATATTTCCTCCTGGGACTTTACTGCTTACACCGCCCAAGAATTAGCCGACGTGCTTACGTTTGATTCCAAAACCCAATTTCCACCCAAAAATAAAATGCCTAAAGGGTTTTACCCCAAGCGCGTGCTGGAAAATGGCAAAAACCCCAGCTTATCCGTGCGGGCTTTGCACAAACAAGGCATTACAGGCCAAGGCGTAAAAGTAGCCATCCTGGATCAAAATTTACTCCTAGACCACAAAGACTATGCGGACAATTTACGTTACTATTGGCAAGATTCCATCTATCAACAATATGCGTACTCATCAGCCAGTATGCATGGGCCGGCCGTAGCGTCTATTTTAGCAGGCAAAACGGTAGGCGTGGCCCCGCAAGCCCATATTTATTATTGGGCAACCAAGTTTGAAAATACAGCGGATGCTTTTAACGCACAACCCGTAACTCAAGCACTAACCGCTCTGTTACACTACAATTTTTATTTAGTAGATCACAAGAACGAATCTCCCATCCGCGTAGTTTCCATTTCTCGCGGGTTTAATGAACAGGATTATGGGGCTACTGAGTTTAAACAGGCTGTCAAAGAACTGGAAACACGTGGCACCGCTGTCTTTACCACCAATGATGTTTTTACGTTAAGCCGCACGCACAGCCTGGCAAACCCAAACGGCACAGATTACTGCCGGCCCGCCTATTGGCTAAACCGGGAAGAGTACCCCAATGCCTACAAACGCTCCACCAACCCACTGGTGCCGACTGATTTTCGTACTACGGCCGCGCCCAACGGGCTACAGGATTACGTGCATTACGCTACGGGCGGATTATCGTGGGCGGTGCCGTACTTGTCCGGCCTGTATGCGTTAGGGGTGCAGGTTTACCCGCAATTAACCAAAGAAATTTTTCTGCAAGTATTGCGCGATACGTCAGACACTAAACAATGTAACTATCTGGGCGTTTCCTTTACTGCGCCCAGACTGATAAACCCCACCGCGTATATAAAGCGACTGCAACAAATGGCGCAAGATAAATAAAACTATCTCGTAAAAAGACCGCCCCTAGCCAGGGCGGTCTTTATTTATATAAAATGTATACAATTAGGAGTTTGATATGATTACAAAACAAGATGTAGAATTAGCCGCCAAACTGGCTAAAATGACCGTTAGTTCGCAGGAAGCCGCCATTTACGAAGAGCAATTACGCGCGCTATTTGGCTGGGTTCATGAACTGGCCAGCGTAAATACAGATGCAGTGAAACTTTCCAACACGACGTTAGCCGCCCACACCCGCAAAGACGAGGCCTTCACCGATCAAGCCGCCGCGGGCAAATTACGGGCCATGTTTGCCGAAGAAGTAAACGACCAAGCCAAAGTAAAGAAGGTACTGTAAGATGACGATTTCTCAAATTATCACTGCTATCACTTCCGGCACGAAAACCGCCGAAGAAATCACGCGCTATTATTTAGCACAAATTGCGCAAAAAAATCCGCAAATCAATGCGTTTGTGGAAGTATTTGAGCAAGATGCCCTGGCTCAAGCCAAAGCCGTAGATGCCAAAAAAGTACGCGGCGAAAAACTGGGCATGCTGGCTGGCGTACCGGTGGGTATTAAAGACAACATTTTATACCAAGGGCACAAAGCCACGTGCTGTTCCCGCATGCTGGAAAATTACACAGCCGCCTATACTTCTACCGTAGTTCAAAAATTACTGGAGCAAGATGCGGTAATTATCGGCCGCACGAATATGGATGAATTTGCCATGGGCAGTTCCAACCAAACCTCCGCGTGGGGGGTGGTGCACAACCCGGCGGACGTTACCCGTGTACCGGGTGGTTCTTCGGGTGGTTCGGCCGCCGCGGTAGCCGCGGGAATGGTACCCGTTGCGTTAGGCACGGATACTGGGGGTTCTGTGCGTCAGCCGGCCGGCTTTTGCGGGGTGGTAGGCGTAAAACCCGGCTATGGACGCATTTCGCGTTACGGCGTAATTGCGTTTGCTTCCAGCGCGGACCAAGTGGGTGTGCTGGCTGACAATGTAACGGATGCCTCACTTGTGTTGGAAGTTATTTCCGGCAAAGACGCGCACGATTCCACTTCGTTAGAAGCGCCCGTACCACATTATGCAGCACATTTCACCGCCGATCTAAAAGGCGTAAAGGTGGGGTTGCCCAAAGGATTTTTAGACGGATTAAACCCCGCTATTAAAACCCAAACCCAAAAAGCCGCCGAACAGTTACAAGCGTTGGGGGCCGAATTGGTAGAAGTGGATATCCCCTTGGCCAAATATTCTGCGCCGTGCTATTACATCATCACCAGTGCCGAAGCCAGTTCCAACTTGGGCCGCTACGACGGAATCCGCTACGGATACAGCGCCAAGGACGCTAATGGGTTGGCCGATTATTATGACAAATCGCGCGAGCGCTTTGGCCTGGAAGTTAAAAAACGTATCATCATTGGTACGTACGCACTGACGTCGGAACGCTACGAAGAATGTTTTTTGAAGGCCTTAAAAGTGCGCGAACTGATCCGCCAAGATTTCCAAAAAGCCTTTACAAAAGTAGACGTTATTTTAACGCTCACCTCGCCCACTACGGCTTTCAAAATCGGCGAAAAAGAAGCCAATCCGCTTTCGTTGTACCTGGCCGATTTGTACACCTGCCAAGGCAATATCGGTGGGTTAGCCGGCATTAGCGTTCCCTTTGGCAAAGATGAAAACAATTTGCCCGTAGGCGTGCAACTCTATGGGCCCATTTTGCAGGAAGAAAAAATCTTAAACGCAGCCTATCACTTGGAGAAAGCCGCTAAATGATTGTATCGGAATTTTCGTGCGGGGGCGTGATTCTTGACGGGCGCAAAGTGCTCTTGGTGCAAGTTAAGAACATGAAAGGCAAAAAAATTTGGACCTTCCCTAAAGGCCATATTGAAGCGGGCGAAACCCCCCGCCAAGCCGCCTTGCGCGAAGTGCTGGAAGAAACCGGCTACAAAGCCTCTATCATCCGCCCGATGATCCGCGTAAAATATGCGTTTACGTTTCAAGGTAATTACATCAAAAAAATGGTGCAGTGGTACCTGATGAAAAAACTGGGGCGTATCGGCAAGCACGACGCCAGCGAAATTTTGGCGATCCGCTGGGTCTCTTTATTAAAGGCCCACGAGTTAGTGCAGTACCCCAGCGACATCCGCCTGGTAGATATGCTGCTGGCTTCGCTCAACCTCAGCCCGGCGGAAGAGCCGCCCATCCACGAAGAGTAATTTTCCCAAAAAGAAGGGCGCCCCGCAAGGCGCCCTTTGTGTTATTTCAAACGGTTAAATCATAATGAGCCGGATGCCCATAATAATCAGCACAATTCCAGCCACTAATTCCAATTTTTTGCTAAACAAATTTTTGATTTGTTCGCCCCCTAAGTGGGAACCTAACAAACTCATCACAAACGTAATGATAAGCAGTAACACCACTTCCGGGAAGAAGGTCACATCCATCGTTTCCATAGCGTAGCCGACCAGCAAACTGTTTAGACCGATAACCGCAGACACTTTGGCCAATTTCCAGTTGTCGCCAGCGTCCACATCCCCGAAACTGGGCGATTTTTCAATAGATTCCAACATCAGTTTAATCCCTAACAACAGCAAAAACGCAAAGGCTACCCAGTTGTGGGCAAAATAGACCCAACGACGGAAGAAGATGATGCTCAAAATATATCCCAGCCCAAACAAGAGCACATTAAAAATAGTAAAGACAATGGCCATTTTGACAGAGAAAATGCTTTTATTTTCTTTTGTCATTTTAACAGCAGACATATTGGCACTGACCATATTGTCCACACAAATACAAATAAAGATAATAATTACCGATATAATGCCCATAAGACACCTCGCGTTTAAGATACCGTAATTCTACCAAATGCCTACCCCTTCTAGCAATACCTTCATCCCCAAAAACACCAAAATACTTCCCCCTATTATTTCCATATTTCGGCCGAATTTATTACCCAAATAACGCCCCAAATAAAACCCACACAAACTGGTGATAAATACACTAATTACCAAACAAAGAACCGTTTGCCAAAAAGCCGCCGCCGTAAAAGCCAACCCCGTTCCTACAAACAGGGCATCCACGCTGGTAGCCAGTGCCAGCATAATTTGGGTGGAAAACGAATTAAAAATAGTCGGCTGTGCTTGCGGTTTTTTAGCCAAGGCACTTTGGATCATCCGTCCACCGATAAATACTAAAATACCGCACGCTAACCACGGGGCTAGTGCCTGTCCCGCGTGCAATAAAATTCCCCCTTCAAACCCCAGTGCAAACATCCCAAAATGCGCCGCCGCAAACAGCAGACTCACTTGCCACAACGTACGCGTGTGCCCGGCAAGTTGCCCGGCACACCCGGCCGAGGTCGTAACCGCCAGGTTATCCATAGAAAGGCCGACCGCCACCAGCAAAGAAGATAACATATTCATCGTAAAATTATGATACCATTTTCATAATGGGGGAAAATAGATGCAATCGTTAAAACACTTATACAAAATAGGCATGGGGCCTTCCAGCAGTCACACCATGGGGCCGCGTAAAGCAGCCGAACAATTTTCGGCCGCATATCCACAGGCCGCTTCTTTCAAAGTAACCTTATACGGTTCACTGGCCGCCACGGGCAAAGGGCATTTAACCGATTTTGCAATTAAAGAAGGTTTTGAACCCCGTCCAGTAACGATTGCGTGGGAACCCACCGTTTTTCTACCCGAACACCCCAACGCCTTGCAGTTGCAAGCGTTAGACAAGGCCGACCATATTATTGCGCAAGAAACCATGTACAGCATCGGCGGGGGCGAAATCCGTGCCGAGCATCACGAGACCCAACTGCCCGCAAACGTCTATCCGCACCGCTCCATGGCAGAAATTTTGGACTACACCGCCCAACACCGCATGTTACTTTGGGAATATGTGGAAGAGTGCGAAGGCCCAGAAATTTGGGACTATCTTGCCACCGTTTGGAAAACCATGCAAGAAACCATGCAACGCGGACTGGACAAGCGCGGCGTACTGCCCGGTTCCTTAAATTTGGAGCGCAAGGCCCGCCGCTATTTACACAATGCCGAGCACTCCCCGCAATATTTACGCCGCATGAATAATTTGTTTGCCTACGCATTAGCCTGCGCAGAAGAAAACGCTTCCGGCGGGCAAGTGGTAACGGCCCCCACGTGCGGATCAAGCGGCGTGGTACCAGCGGTATGCCGGCAAATTCAGGAAATTTACGGTTTTGAAGACAGCACCATTATCCACGCGTTGGCGACCGCGGGAATTTTTGGCAACTTAGCCAAAACCAATGCGTCTATTTCCGGCGCGGAAGTAGGGTGCCAGGGTGAAATCGGCGTGGCGTGTGCCATGGCGGCTGCGGCCGCGTGCCAATTAGAAGGCGGCGATAACCGGCGTATTGCGTACGCGGCGGAAATGGGATTAGAGCACCACTTGGGCCTTACGTGTGACCCAGTAGACGGACTTGTACAAATTCCGTGCATAGAACGTAATGCGTTGGCGGCGTCGCGCGCGCTGGATTGTGCGACGTATGCCCTCATTTCCGACGGGGAACACCGCATTTCGTACGATCATGTACTGGCTACCATGATGCAAACCGGCCTGGATATGAAAAAAGAATATCGCGAAACGGCCAAAGGCGGTTTGGCACGGTTCTTTAAGAAAAAACTTTTCCGCTTTAAGCGTAAACCTCGCTTGCGTAAAACTACAGACAGGAGTAAAAAAGCATGAAAAAATCATTTTCACTGACACAATGCGCGGCTGTTATTTTACTTTGTACCGGCCTGGCTTCTACCGGCATTGTGTGGTATGTACACCAATTAAACACCAAACTAAAAACAGAGACGTTACTTATTTTGAAGGAATTTGCCGCGCAGGACGCGCGCCACGTGGAAATGCAAGTGCACGAAGATTTGGATTTACTATCCTCTATTGCCACTTCGCTCAGTTTACTCCCCACCCCCTCCCAGGAAGAATTACTCACTTTCTTACAAGCACAACGCAAGCAAAACCATTATAAGAATTTGGAATTCTCCAAGCCGGACGGTTCCACCCTATTAGATGACGGTTCGTTTTTGGAACTTTCCAAAACCCATCATTTTCAACTAGCTATGGCCGGCACGCCCAATATTTCCAACCGCGGGCAGGACATGCTGGACCGCACGAACATTTTAGTAGAGGCCGCCCCCGTCATACGTAATGGTGAAACGATTGGCGTGCTGATGGGCACGCGCAATACAGCCGATTTTGCCAAACTGCTGGATATGCAATCATTTGGCGGGATGGGTTATTCTATGCTGGTCCGCGCCAACGGAGACAAAGTGGTAGAATCTTTCCACAAAGACGCCATAAGCGGGCTGTACAACATCTTTGATATGCCAGATGACCCGGACCACGCTTTGCGCCACCAAGTGCTTACCGATTTTGAAGCCCGCAAAAGCGGCGTTATTGCCTACCAGTCCCACAAGCGCGGCACGCTGTATATTGGGTATCAGCCGATTCCCATTAACGACTGGTATTTAATTTGCGTCGTGCCGGAAGCACACCTCACCAAAGTAACGAATAACTTTGTAACTATTTTACCGATTATTTGTTCATTTATTGCACTGGCCGGTTTTGTGCTGGGGTTATATTTATGCCGGGTCTGGCCGGCATTACGTCAGGAACTTTCTTCCCCCCAATAGGTATGAAACAAATTCCCGATATTCACCAGTTACGTAACATTTTAATTTGTCGCGGGGAAGGAACGCTGGGCGACGCACTGATTTCTTCGTGTTGCTACCGCAATATCAAGCAAGCCAACGCGCAGGCACAAATCTCGGTAGTTTGTTTTGGCACCGGGTATGAATTTCTAAAAGACAACCCCTACATTGACCAAATTATTAAACTCCCCATCCCCAAACACATCCACCCGAACCAACGCTGGCTGACGCTGATTGGGTACGGGTTGAAATTACGCCGCTGTAAATTTGACTTAGTGCTGGACAGTTCGGACAAAGACTACAAAAACTGGCGCTTGTTTAAGTGGTTAGCCGGCGGTGAGCGCGTATTAGATTGTTTCACAAGTCCCGTTAAACCCTTTGGGGCGCCGCACAAACACGGTAGCGACCACGAACAAGCCATTTTGAAACTCCTGGGGATTGCCAATCCGGATAAATCGTACGACCTGCCGATCCGCCCGGAAGACCAACAAGAAGTGCAAACGTATTTGCACGCGCATCAATTGGATAAATTTATCTTACTCAACCCTTCCGGCTCTACCGCCAAAAGACGTTTCTCTCCCAAGACGCTGGGGCAGTTGTGTTCGCTTTTAGGCTCTTTTTCGCTGCCGATTGTGGTGGCGGTAAGCCCGGCCACGCACGCGCATTGGCAAGCGGTCTTTGAAAATATACCTAACGTACACCTCAAATCTACCCGCAGTTTATTTGAATTATTTGAGTGGGTCCGCCGGGCCGAATTTGTGGTCACACCGGACACTTCCGTTGTACATATTGCCGCCGGATTTCAAAAACCCACGCTGGTGTTCTACAATACTCTCTCGGTCTATAACGCACCCAACAATCCGCGCGCTGTTATTGTGGAAACCGCCCGCGAGGATATTAACCGTTTTGACTGGGCCCTGGTCCCCCCGCGCCTGCAAGAGATTCAAACGCTGTTATCTCAAACGACAAAAACCCCGTAGCCAGGTTGCGCCGCAAGCCCTAATTTGCTAGAATAGAAATAGTGATTTATGGTGGATGTAGCTCAGCTGGTTAGAGCGCCGGTCTGTGGAACCGGAGGTCGCGGGTTCAAATCTCGTCATCCACCCCAATGATTCTCTCCGGCGGATACCCGTCGGAGTTTTTATTATACCCAAAGGAGATTTTTATGGCCGATTGTTCCCACGATTGTAGTTCCTGCGCCCAACACTGCGCCGAACGCACCACCCCACAAAGTTTACTGGAAAAACTCAACCCGCACGCACGCGTACAAAAAGTAATCGCGGTGTGTAGCGGCAAAGGCGGTGTGGGTAAATCTATGGTTACCGCACTCTTAGCCGCCGCGGCGCAAAAAAAGGGATTGCAAGCCGCCGTATTGGATGCCGATATTACCGGGCCTTCTATCCCCAAGATGTTTGGCGTGCACGAACGCGCCCAGGGCGATCAAAGCGGCGTATATCCGGTATGTAGCCCCAGTGGGGTACAGTTGATGTCACTCAACTTGTTACTGGACGACCAAACCGACCCGGTTATTTGGCGCGGCCCGTTAATCACGGGGACAGTCAAACAATTTTGGACGGAAGTCATTTGGGACAATGTAGACATTTTATTTGTAGATATGCCCCCCGGTACGGGCGACACGACACTGACGGTTTTTCAAAGTTTACCGGTAGACGGGATTGTATTTGTTTCTACTCCGCAAGAACTGGTGGGGATGATTGTAGAAAAGGCGGTCAAAATGGCCCGCACGATGAACTTGCCTCTTACCGCGCTGGTGGAAAATATGAGTTATTTTACCTGCCCCGATTGCGGCAAAGAACACGAAATTTTTGGCAAGAGCCAAGCCGCAACGCTCGCCCGGAAATACCAGATTGACGCCACGGCCCGCCTGCCCCTAAACCCGGCCTTGGCCGCCGCCGCAGACCGCGGCGGGATTGAAGGGATTCACCTGGAGCAGTTGGAAGGCGTATTGCAAGCCATAGAGTCTATTCAAAAATAACACGGACCCACAAAAAACCCCCGATTGCTCGGGGGTTTTTAGTTTCAATCTTTTTATTTCTTTTTTTGACCGGTTCTATCTTTGCGGTCCGTATAGTGCGTATGCAAGAGTTGGTGGGCACGTTTGCCGCCAATCTTGTCAAAGATACGCCCATACAAGGCCATCACGCTACTATTGTCTTGTGACTTATAAGCCAATTCGGTATCTTCTTGATATAAACCTTCGGCGCGGCGTTTGCGCGGGGCCCACCCTTCATACTGGGGTTGACCGGCACCGGCTACACAACCGCCTTGGCAAGACATCACTTCAATAAAGTCATATTTATTCTTGCCGGCTTTAATATCATCCAACAATTTGCGGGCATTTTTAAGGCCGCTCACAACGGCTACGCGGATCGGCGCACCACCTACGGTGACGGTGGCTTCCTTCACGGTGCTGCTGGCACGCAAACTATCAAATTTGACGCTGCGGGCATTTTCCGGGTCCAACTCTGCTAAGGCAAAGCGAAGCGCCGCTTCCATCACACCGCCGGACACCCCAAAGATGACACCCGCCCCGGTTTTGGTACCGAAGGGCATATCAAACCACTCGTTTTCCAAGTTGACAAAATCAATACCCGCTTCTTTAATCATACGGGCCAAGCCCACGGTGGTAACTACGTAGTCCGTATCGGGGTTGCCCTTGACGGAAAATTCTTCGCGGGTGGCTTCATACTTTTTGGCAGAGCACGGCATCACCGCCACGACCACTAAGTCTTCGCGTTTGCCGCCTTTTTGCTCAAAGTCCGCCTTGATGACCGGTCCCATCATTTGCATCGGGGAGCGTGCAGAGGACAAGTTGGGCAAAAATTCCGGAGTGTATTTTTCCACGTAATTTACCCAGGCCGGGCAGCAGCTGGTCAGTTGCGGCAAGCGGTCCTTTTTGGTGAAGCGTTCAATAAACTCAGTGGCTTCTTCCACAATGGTCAAATCGGCCGCGAAAGCCGTATCGTACACATAGTCAAAGCCCAGCATACGCAACGCGGCGGCAATTTTACCATCCACGTTTTTGCCTTGCGGCAGGCCGAAAATTTCGCCCAAACCTACACGCACCGCCGGCGCGATGTGCACGGCTACTTTTTTATTGGGGTTATTGATGGCTTCAAATACTTTTTCAATCTCTTGCGAGTTGGGCATTAACGCACCCGTCGGGCAGACACGCGCACACTGACCGCAAGACACACATTCGTGGCTTTCACCCAATTCTTTGTTAAACGCGGTGGCAATTTTAGCGCGGAACCCGCGGAACGCAAAGTCAATCGCGCCAATGCCTTGTACTTCGTTACAAATACGTACGCAGTTGCCGCACAAAATACATTTGCTGTGGTCGCGCACTAAAGCGGGCGAAGTGGCGTCTTTGTGGCTATCAATTTTTTTGGATTTGAAACGGATTTCCGTCACGTCCATATCTTTGGCTAATTTCTGCAATTTGCAGTTGCCGGATTTGGAGCAGAGCGTGCAGTTGTGATTTCCCGAGGATAACAGGAGTTCCAAGTTGATGCGGCGCAAGTGGCGAATTTCGTCGCTGTTTACGCGCACTTTCATCCCGTCTTTGGGGGCCACCGTACAAGACGCTACAATGCCCATCCCTTCTACTTCTACCAAGCACAACCGGCAGGCCCCGTATACGGCCAGTTCCGGGTGATAGCAGAAAGTAACAATGTTAAAATTAGCCTTACGGATGAGTTCTAATAAATTGCGCTCTCCTTCAATGGCTACTTTTTTACCTTCAATAAATACATATCCTTTATTTTCCATACGTTTGCTCCTACGCTTTCACGCTGACCGCGCCAAATTTACAAGTGGATTTACAACTACCGCATTTGACGCATTTGTTGGGGTCAATTTGATGGGGTTTGCCCACCGCACCGCTGATGGCTTGCACCGGGCAAGCGCGTTTGCACATCCCGCACCCTTTGCATTTGGCAGGGTCAATTTCGTAGCGGGCCAAGGCTTTACATACGCCGGCAGGGCAGCGTTTTTCCACCACGTGGGCCACGTATTCATCGCGGAAATGTTTGAGGGTAGAAAGCACCGGGTTGGGCGCGGTTTTACCCAGCGCACACAAAGAGGCTTTCTGCACTGCTTTGGCTAATTCTTCCAAATTTTCTAACGTTTTAAGCGTACCGCGGCCTTCTACAATGTCGTTAAGCATGGTAAGCATTTGCTCGGTCCCTTCGCGGCAGGGCACGCATTTACCGCAAGATTCGCGTTGCGTAAATTCCAAGAAGAAACGCGCCACGTTTACCATACAGGTATTTTGGTTCATGACTACCAAGCCGCCCGAGCCTACCATGGCACCGGCCGCTTTTAAGGAGTCATAATCCAGCGGTACATCCAAGTGTGCGGTCGTTAAACAACCGCCCGAAGGTCCGCCGATTTGCGCGGCTTTGAAGGCATCTTTATTGACAGTACCGTTATCTTCGGTCGTACCGCCGGCCACGTCGTTAATTACTTGGCGCAGCGTAGTGCCCATCGGCACTTCTACTAAGCCCGTGTTGGCAATATGCCCGGTGACCGCAAACGTCTTGGTACCGGCACTGGTCGGCGTACCGATTTTCTTAAATGCTGCGGCCCCCATTTCAAATACTTTGGCTACGGTGGCTAAGGTTTCCACGTTGTTAATCACGGTGGGTTTGCCAAAGAGCCCGCTGTGGCTGGGGAACGGCGGTTTGACGCGCGGCATACCGCGTTTGCCTTCTACCGAGGCAATAAGCGCGGTTTCTTCGCCGCACACAAAGGCTCCGGCCCCTTCCATCACGTGGATTCTAAAGTTAAGGCCGCTGTTAAAAATGTTATCACCTAAGAGGCCTTTTTCTTCGGCCTGGGCGATGGCTTTGCGGATACGTTGGATAGCGAGCGGATATTCCATACGCACATACACATATCCTTCGTCTGCCCCAATAGCGCGCGCGGCAATCATCATACCTTCTAATACGGCGTTGGGGTTTCCTTCCATGACGGAGCGGTCCATAAACGCACCCGGGTCGCCTTCGTCGGCGTTACAAATTACATATTTTTTCTCGCCGGGTTCAATGCGGGTAAATTCCCATTTTTTACCGGTGGGGAACCCCGCGCCGCCGCGTCCGCGCAAGCCCGATTCGGTCATTTCTTTGCAGACTTCTTCCGGTGTCATTTGCGTATAAACACGTTTGGCTTGGGCATATCCGCCATGGGCGATGTATTCGTTAATATCTTCGGGGTTGATGCGTCCGCAATCGTGCAGTAAAATACGTTTTTGCTTGGCATAGAACGGAATATCTTCAATGGTTTTAGAGGTTTTGCCGGTAGCCGGGTTGTGGTACAAGAGGCGGTCAATCACTTCGCCTTTGAGGACGGTTTTTTCTACAATTTCGGCTACGTCTTCGGGTTTTACTTTGGTATAGAAAATGTCTCCCACGCTTACTAACGGCCCCATGGCACAAAATCCGCGGCAACCGCTCAGGCTCAAATAATTTTCGTGGCAATCTTTGGTGATTTGCAAGCAGAAGCCTACTTTGTGCTTTTCCATTTCTTTTTGGAAGGCTTCATACACTTTTAAGGAACCGCCCGCAATACAACCAGTACCACCGCAGATGACTACGCGGCCGGTGATTTTTTTATAGGCGTCGTTATATTCTTTGGCAATTTGCTCAATGTTTTTCTTAGGCATGGGCGGCCTCCTGTTTTCTTACTTCTTCAATAATTTCAGAGGCTTTGGCCGCTGTAATTTGACCGTGGACGGTTTCGTCCATTACCATAACAGGCGCAAGCCCGCACGCGCCCAAACAAGAAACACACTCCAGCGTAAACAAACCATCCTGGGTGGTATCTTCCCCGGGTTTAAGACCTAGTTTTTCGCGCACCATATCAATTACTTTGGCAGATCCTTTTACGTGGCACGCGGTCCCGTTGCACACGCGCACAATGTGTTTGCCTTTGGGGGTAATGGCAAAGTGCGCAAAGAACGTGGCCACACCAAACACACGGGCGGGCGAGATGTTCAGTTCGTTAGCGATAAAACGCATAATGTCTTCGGGTAAGAAGCCATAGGCATCTTGCACTTTTTGCAAGATGGGGATTAGTTTAGCACTGTCGCTGCCAAAATCTTTTAAGATTTGGGCGGCAGGAGCGAAGCGGTCTGACATAAGTTCTCCTATAATAAAGATATAAAAATACCTAACAACCAAAAAGTACTAAGCCAAGTACTTCTATTCTTATTATAACAAAAAACAAGACGTGAAAAAACAACCTCTGTGCAAAAATGCTACTATATAGAAAATGACAATTTTGATTATTATCCTGATGTTAGCCTTAAACGCGGTACTTGCCGGCTACGAAATAGCCCTGGCGTCCATCTCGCGCACCAAACTGGCTATTCTGTTGCAGGAGAATCTTTCCGGGGCCAAAGCCGCTCTATTTATGAAGGACCACCTGGAAGGGAGCCTGGCGGTAGTGCAAATTGGCATTACACTGGCCGGTGCGGTGGCCGCCGCTATGGGCGGAGCCGGCGCCGAAGAAGCCCTCAAACCCTATTTAGCCACCCTGGGTATTACGGGTTCCCTTGCGCACTTTATTGCCATAAGTTGTGTAGTATTGCCGCTTAGTTTTATCACGATTGTATTTTCGGAGTTAGTCCCTAAAACCTTTGCTATTAAAAACAAAGAGTGGGTAGTGCTTACCTGCTCCCCGTTCATGCGCGTTCTCTACGTCGTCTTACAGCCGATTGTGGCTATTATGGAAAGCCTCGTGCGGTTCTGCACCCAAAAAGCCCCGGCCAAAGCGCAAGACCCCAAAACCGTCCAAAAAGCAGCTTTTGCAGATTTGCGCACCGCCGCGGCGATTGCATCCTCCTCGCGTTTGTTTACACAGACGGAAGAAAAGATGGTGCTGGCCGCCGCCCAGTTTTGCGTGCGTACGATTGCCCAAATTCAAGTACCGCTTAGCCAAGTATATTTCTTAAATGCCGACGACTCGATTGCCGACACGTTTTTGCGTGCCCACCTGGATATGCATACGCGCTTCCCGGTGCTGGAAAACCCGCAAGACCCGCAGAGCATTATCGGGTATTTGAATTTCAAAGATATTTTTTCTTCCACCAAAACCGCCGGCAGTGCGCACACGTCTACACGCTCCATCGTGCGCCCACTCTTTAGGCTGGAAGAGGACACTCTCATCTCCACCGCGTTGCAAAAACTGATGACCAACAAGCAACACATCTGTTTGGTTACCGCCGAAGGAAAAATTACCGGGATTTTAACGCTGGAAGATATTTTTGAAGAGCTGGTGGGTGAGATTGAAGACGAATATGATTTTTCACTGGCGTATATCCGCCCGTTCGGGCCGGCGTGGCTGGTAAGTGCCACCGCCAAGATGAGCGACGTGTTCACCATGCTGGGGTTGCCGGTTCCTTTGGATGTTACTCCCTCTACGACCGTGACCCAATGGGTCAACACTCAACTGCAACACACGCCTACCAAAAACGAAAAAATTCACACGGACGGGCTTATTTTAGAGACCCGCAAATTCCGCCGCCACAAACTGGTGGAAGCACTGGTGACCAAAGCCGAGAAATAATTTTGAAGGCCGCAAATTTGAAAACTGTTACGGTGCGGTATTGCTACAGAATTTCTAGCGGGGCGAATTTAAGCATAAAAGTCCGGCGCGTTCCGTTGGCAAACGCTACCGTAATTTTGGCGCTCTCGCCACTGCCCACAATCTGCACGATTTTCCCTTCGCCAAAAACGCCGTGTTTCACACGGCCGCCCAAGGCTACACCGTCCTCATTTTTGGGGCCGGGCGTAGCAGGTACTTGCGGTTTGGGGGACTCAACAAATCCGGGCACGCGGCGCGGATCTGCCAGACTGGACTTGGGGTATTTTGGTTTTGCGTACAAACTGCTCACGGGCGGAATATCGTCGTACGCGGGAAAGTCGTTATCGTCATTAGGTTCAATTTCATACCCGTCCTCGTCGTAACGTTTTTGAAAGCGGCTGCGCTTGGCGTATCCACCGTAACTGCCTTGCGAGCCATATTCCCCGCCAAACTGACGTTTGCGCGCGGAGAAACGCTCGTAATTGCCGCCGCTGTAGGAGGAGTGCCCGCCCCAGGCAAATTGCGGGCGCGCGGCTTGCAGTTCTTCTTCGGTTAGCAGGCCGCTTTCAAACAAAAAGCGCGAGGGAGCGTTCTCTTGGATTTGCCCAAATTTGCGCCGGCGTTGGGCGTAAGTCAAATGGAGTTTTTCTTTAGCACGCGTCATGGCTACGTAACACAGTCGGCGTTCTTCTTCAATATCGTCTTCGTTATCGCACCCGATGGGGAACAGGTTTTCTTCCAGCCCGGTTACAAACACGTCATTAAATTCAAGGCCCTTTGCCAGGTGCACGGTCATCAGCGTCACCGCGCCGCCTTCGCCGGCTTGGCTTTCATCTTCACCGGACAAGAGAGAAACTTCTTGCAAAAAGTCTGCCACGCTGGGTTCTTTTTCCCTGCGCGCGCAACGTTCCTCGTACTCTTTCACGGCGTTGATTAAGGCGTCCAAGTTCTGCAGTCTGCCTTCGGCCTCGGGGTCTTTTTCCATTTCTGCTTTGACAGCGTCCATGTAGCCGGACTCCAGCAAAATCTTGTGGAAAATATCGGCCGGAGCGGTTAGGAGCATATCTCCGCGCCAGTTCTCAAAGAGTTGCACTAACTTGACAGCCGCCTTCATAGCCGCACTGCCCAGACCGGGCACGTACGCCGCTTTTTTAAGTGCGTCATATAAAGAGATATGATTATCTTCCGCATACGCCATCAGCCGGTCTTGCGCCACTTTGCCTAGGCCGCGTGTGGGCGTGTTGATAATGCGTAAGAGGCTCACGTTATCGGCCGGGTTTACCAACAAGCGCGCGTAGCACATCATATCCTTAATTTCTTTACGGTCATAGAAACGCACCGTGCCGATTAAGCGATACGGGATTTGATACTTTCTAAAATAATCTTCAAAACTGCGGCTTTGCGCGTTGGTGCGGTAAAAAACCGCAATATCTTTGAGGCTCGCTCCGTCGTTTTCCACCAGTTTTTGAATTTGTACGCTTACCCAGCGCGCTTCTTCACCTTCGGTTCCGCACGCGTGCACCACAATCGGTTCGCCCGCTGCTTTATCGGTAAACAAGTTTTTGTCTTTGCGTTTTTTGTTCTTGGTGATGAGGCGGTTAGACGCGTCCAAAATGGCTTTGGTGGAGCGGTAGTTTTGTTCCAGCGTGATGATTTTAGCGTCCTTAAAATCTTTTTCAAATTCCAAAATGTTGCGGATATTCGCCCCACGCCAGGAATAAATACTCTGGTCCGGGTCGCCCACCACGCACAGTTTGCGCGTTTTGGCGGTAAGGTATTTAGTAATTAAATACTGGGTGCGGTTGGTGTCCTGGTATTCGTCCACAAGGACATATTGGAAAAAATCTTGATAATACGCGCGCACGTCTTCGTGATCACGCAAAAGAATTACGGTTTTGACAAGCAAATCGCCAAAGTCCAAGGCGCCGGCTTCTTTGAGTTTTTGCTCGTAGCGGCGGTAGATTTCAGCCGCGCGGATTTTACCGTCTAGTCCACTGGCAGTGGCTTGCTGCATCAGGCTATCGGGCGTAACCATATCGTCTTTGGCGCGCGAGATAATGCTGACAATCTGGTTGACTTCCTTCTTGGGCTCTTTGACACCCATTTGCTCTAAGAGAAGCGTGACTACTTTCTTTTGGTCGCTGTCGTCATAAATGGCAAAATCTTTGGTGAGGCCGAGTTTCTCGGCATTTTGGCGCAAGATGCGCACGCCAAAGGAATGGAACGTATGGATCCACACGCGCCGCCCAGCGCCGGGCACTAATTGGTCCACGCGCTCGCGCATTTCCCCGGCGGCTTTGTTGGTAAACGTTACCGCCAAAATACGCGCCGGGTGATACCCGTCCGCAATTAACTTGGCAATTTTGGTGGTAAGCGTTTTGGTTTTGCCCGTTCCGGCCCCGGCCACAATCAGGCACGGACCGCCGTCGTACAGGGCGGCTTCTTTTTGTTGCGGATTTAACGAATTTAAAGCTTCTTCTACTGTCATACTTATTTGAGTTTGAGTTGCACAAATGTTTCAATGTGTTCGCTGTGCGGAAAGAAATCAAACGCTTCCACGTGCAAAATGTCATAGTGTTGCGTAAGCGTTTTGAGGTCGGTGGCTAGCGTAACCGGGTTACAGGAAATATAGAGCACATTTGTCACGCCGCTCTCGGCTACGGCCTTGCACGCACGCGGGTGCATCCCGCCGCGGGGCGGGTCT